>CAZNOE010000214.1:0-8835 GCA_964574525.1 uncultured Bifidobacteriaceae bacterium | reverse complement strand
GGCAGGGCTAAACAAAGCGTTCCAGCATTTTTTTGATTTCTGTGGGATGGCTGTGAACTCATTTTGCCGTTGGAACGCCGATCCCCTCGGGAAAGCTACCCGTTCACTCGACATCCATACCCTTGTGTGACGCCATAAAGATTTTTCTTGTGCAATGGCAGATCAAGAGCGATGTAGTCTGGCACAGAGCGTGCGAGTGAATGGATCGCGCGTCGTTCTTTGGAAGTTCGGAACAGAACAGATTTACCCTGCCCTGTTCGTGATGCTCAACAAAATCCTTGAACCGTAGTTATACGATCCCGGGACACAAAGCTGTGGTTGTGGCCGACAGGCCTTAACTGGAAGTCGAAAGCAATCCGGCCCGTCCCACATGTTTCAAAACATGTTCAAAGGAAACAGTTACACACGGCAATGGCGGGGTTTTTTATTGTGGATTGTAGATTGCGGATTGCGGATTGAAAGCTCGCCATGCCCGGCGGGCTTTTTTTGTTTTGGGAAACAATCCCGCGAACTGCTACTGTCTCGATATGGCGCGCGACGACTTGTTTTCATCCACGGCGGCACCGGATTCGTCCGCCCTACGCGCGGCGAAGGACCAGGCTGCGCGCCATCAACCGCTCGCCGCACGGATGCGGCCACGCGACCTCAACGAATTCGTCGGGCAATCGCATATCCTTGGCCCGGGGCAGTTGCTCCGCCGCGCCATCGAGGCGGACCGAATCCAGTCGCTGATCTTCTATGGGCCACCGGGGACGGGAAAAACTTCGCTCGCGCAAATCATCGCCCGGCAAACTAAAAGCAAATTCGAGCGGCTGAGCGGCGTGGAATCCAACGTCGCGGACATGCGCCGAGTGCTGGGTTCTGCGGCGAACCGCCAGGAAAACACCGGCCAGGCCACCATCCTCTTCATTGACGAAATCCACCGCTTCAACAAGGCGCAACAAGACGTGCTGCTGCCCGATGTGGAAAGCGGCGTGGTGCGGCTCATCGGCGCGACCACGCACAATCCGTTTTTCTTCGTCAACTCGCCGCTCGTTTCACGTTCGCAAATCTTCGAGTTGCGTCCGCTGACGGAAGAGGAACTCTTCAACCTGCTCCAGCGCGCGCTGGCCGACGCGGAGCGCGGCTTGGGTTTCATGAGAATCCAGGCGGACGAAGCGGCCCTCCGGCACCTCGCCAAAATCTCCGATGGCGACGCGCGCAAGGCGCTCAACGCGCTGGAAATAGCCGCGCTCACCACCGCACTGGACACGTCGGGCACAATCCACATTGACCTCGCCACTGCTGAACAAAGCATCCAGAAGAAGGCGGTCGTCTATGACGGCGATGGCGACGCGCATTACGACACAATTTCCGCCTTCATAAAATCCATGCGCGGCAGCGACCCGGACGCGGCGCTCTACTGGCTGGCCAAGATGATTCACGCTGGCGAAGACCCGCGGTTCATCGCACGACGCATCGTGATTCACGCGGCGGAGGACGTGGGTCTGGCCGATCCGATGGCGCTGGTGCTGGCGAACGCGGCGTTTCAGGCGGCGGAATTCATCGGCTGGCCGGAAGCGCGGATTCCGATTGCGGAGGCGACGCTTTACATCGCGACGGCGCCCAAGAGCAACAGCACGATCACGGCGATTGACGCGGCGCTCGCCGACGTGAAGTCCGGCCGCACGCTGGCCGTGCCGGAGCATTTGCGCGACGCGCACTACCAGGGCGCTAAGCGGCTCGGCCACGGCGAAGGCTACCAATACGCGCACGAACATCCCGGGCACTTCGTCGTGCAGGATTATCTGGGCGCGGAAAAGCGTTACTACGAACCCAGCGATCAGGGCGTGGAAAAGAAAATCAAAGAACGGCTCGACCATTGGCGAGCGCTGAGCAAAACCGCGCGCGATTCTGGAAAATCGGCTGAATCAAAATGATCCTGCATTCGAATGCGAACTCTAGTCTTACTCCTGTCGTGTGTTTGGCTTCTGACTTCGTGCGAGCCTGCGGAACGTCTTTCGTTTCCGTCAGGACAGTTTCCACCAAAGACGGCGGAGGAGTTGCGTCTGTGGATCCAAGCGCTGGCTCCAATTGAGATACCTTCTTCTGCATCCGACATTCAAGCCGTGCGGGTCCCGCGGCCCTCAACGAGCTACTCAAACCTGGCGACCTTCTTCTTCGCGTTCAGATGTTCGAATACAGAAGCGGAACAAGTAATTCGCAAGGAATCTCCGCACGACAATTCGGTTGTCGTAGACCCAAAGCGCGTGACCGTTACGAAAGATGATACGGAAGGTGAGGACAGACCCCAGGTCATGCCCTCACGGTTTCGTGAGCCTCCGATTTTTCCAGACGTGTTTTATGAGAAGCACGACCTGAACAAGTGCACCCTGCTGCAAATTCGCGTGAAGCGGGCCCCAGAGTGGTATAGCCCACAACTCATGAAGCGTGGATTGGCTGATCGTTGTAGTTGGAAGCGGGGGCAGATACACAGCGAGCTTTATTTCGATGCCGATAGACACATCATGTTCTTGCGGTTCGACCAGCTGCGGCCGGGATGAAAACAATGAATGCGAGATTTCTGCCGACGTCCGGTTCCATTCTGCCCTATCATTCGCGATGAGCGCCCCGCTCGACACCGCCAAGGTCAGTCTCCGACAACAGGTCCGCGAGCGGCTCAAACTCATGACTAAGCAACAGCGCGAGGCGGCGTCACTTCAGATTTGCTCGCGCTTGCGACAGCAAGAGATTTGGAATTCCGCCTCCGCGATTCTCCTTTTCGCGCCGCTGCCAGCCGAGCCGGACATCTGGCGGCTATTGGACGAAGCGTTGCTCGCGGGCAAGACAGTGGCCCTGCCCCGTTTCTCAGCGCAGACGCAGAGTTACTCCGCCTGTCTGGTCCAACATCTGGAGGCCGATTTGCAGTCCGGACAATTCGGGATACGCGAGCCGGGTGTTTCCTGTCCGGAATTCCCGCTAAACCGGCTGGACTTGGTGCTGGTGCCTGGCGTAGCTTTCCAATCGGATGGTTGCCGGCTCGGTCGGGGCAGAGGGTTTTATGACCGGTTGCTGGCGGCTGTGCGTGGCACGACGTGTGGAGTCGCTTTTGACGAACAAATAGTGGACGCGATTCCGGTCGGGCCGCTGGACGTGCGTTTGAATTGCATTATAACGCCGACGCGCTGGATTGAGACCTGAACAGCGCGCGGTCCTGGAATGATGTTGGTCGTGGACATTTTCGGCGCGGCCATTGGGGTGGCTGCGGGAGCGGGGCTTTGTTACCTGCTTCTTGGGTGGAAAAATCGGCGCGCCCAAGCGGCCGAAACGCGTGGGGCACAATCTCTCCTGGAACGGGCGCGGCAGGAAGCCACGGCCATCACCAACACCGCCCGGCTGGCGGCAAGCGAGGAAGCCGTGAGGCTGCGCGATCAGATGGAACAGTCTCTCGCGACGCGACGGGCGGAAAATGCCGGGCACGAACGCCGATTAAGCGAACGCGAAACGCTGCTCAACTCGCAATTGACGCGCATCATCGAGGCCGAGAAGGATTTGAAGCAGCAGAAGGAGGGGGTGGACCGCAAAGCCACGGCATTGGAGAACGTCCAGCAGGAGTTGATCGAATTGACGCGGCAACGCCGCGAGCAATTGCAGGCGCTCGCCGGCATTTCGTGCGCAGAGGCCCGGGAGAAGTTTTTGAAGGAAATCGAGCAAGAGGCCCTCAAGGACGCCGGCAATCTCACCCGCCAGATTCTCGACGACGCGAAGGCGCGCGCTGAAGAGAAGGCCCGAAAAGTCATTGTAGTCGCGATTCAGCGTTACGCGGGTGATCAGACCTTCGAAAACACGACGGCGACGATCGCCCTCGAAGGCGACGACATGAAAGGTCGTATCATCGGACGCGAGGGACGGAATATTCGCGCATTTGAGAACGCGACCGGCGTCACGGTGCTGATTGACGACGCGCCGGGTGCGGTGCTGTTGTCAGCGTTTGACCCGGTGCGACGCGAGGTGGCCCGGGAAGCGATGGTCCGGTTGATCCAGGATGGGCGCATCCACCCGACGCGCATTGACGAAGTCGTCGCCAAAGTCACCGAGGAAATGGATGATACGATCATTCGCCAGGGCGAGGAAGCTGTCGCCAAGGCCGGTCTGCCGCCGCTACACACGGAAATCGTGAAGTTGCTGGGGCAGCTTCATTTCCGGCACAGCTATGCGCAAAACCTGTTGGATCACTCCGTCGAGGTGGCGCACTTGATGGGCTTGATGGCCGCCGAACTGGGAATAGACGTCAGCGCCGCCAAGCGCGCCGGCCTGCTGCACGACATTGGCAAAGCGGTCAGCCACGAGGTCGAAGGTCCGCACGCTGTCGTGGGCGCAGAGTTGATCAAGCGGCACGGTGAGTCGGAAGAAGTCGTCAACGGCGTGGCGTCGCACCACAACGACGTGCCGCCCGTTGGTCCGCTCGGAATTCTTGTGAGCGCAGCGGACGCCATCAGCGCCTCGCGCCCGGGTGCGCGGTCCGAGAGCATGACCACGTATCTGAAACGCGTCGAGGCCTTGGAAAAGCTCGGCAATGCGTTTCCAGGCGTGGAAAAATGTTTTGCTGTGCAGGCGGGCCGGGAATTGCGCGTGTTCGTTCAACCGCAAGTCGTCAACGATGAGCATGCCTTTGCCCTGGCGCGGAACATCGCGGCAAAAATCGAGAGCGAACTTCAGTATCCGGGGCAGATACGCATCACGGTCATCCGTGAAACTCGGTGCGTGGAAATTGCGAAGTAACTTTTCAAGTGCAAGATGCGAGGTGCGAAGTGTCAGGTTTCTGCGTGCGCGAGCCGTGCCTGACACCTGACACGTCGCACCTGACCTCCATCAACGGCCTTCGGTCATGCCGGCGGGCAAACCGGTTTCCCAACCCATCGGAGAATTCCAAGGACGAGCGGACATGTTGTCCGGCTCAGTGGTCGCGCAACCGCTTAGTCCCAATCCCGCCAGAGCCAGCAGAATAATGACAGCCCAATTCAACCTGACCAAGCGGATCTTCACGAGGCGGGATTTGCTGCGATGACCTGATCACCTTCCATCAACTCCGCAAGTTTCCACCCCGGCAAAACGTTGGCGTAGCACCGGTCCTTCAAAACGCCGTGGACGCGAACTTTGGCAATCAACTTGCCATTACGGTTGACCAACATCTCACCATCTTCCACCACGCCTTGGTTTTCGCCCACGTTAACCAGCACGAATTCCCATCTTGGATCAACCACCAAAATCTTGCCCTTCAGATTTGCCGGTAAAGGCGGCGGGGTCCAATCTACTTTGTACTTGGCTAATTCGGCTGTGGTCTTGGTGAGCTTTTGCGACAGAATCCTTTTTTCCTCAATCGCGACTTCCAATGCCTCCTGCGCCTGTTTGATCTGTTTGTCGAACGTAATGATTTCTTCCGGCTTGCGGCCCGTGGCTATGTATCTCGCCAACTCCCTGCTCGCGTCGTCGCGTTCCTGGGTGGTCCTGGTCAACTTCGCAGTAAGCTCAGTGGCCTTCGCGAGTTGCGTAGCAGCTTCCGCGACGGCTTTATCGCGTTCGGCGGTGGTGAGTTCAAGCGTGTCTTTGGTCTGCTTGAGATCCTTGGTGGTTTTATCAAGATCGGCCCTGGTCTTGTCACGCTCACCTTGAGCCTCCACCTTTGCCTTCATCTCGGCGTCACGCTGGTCTTTGAGCGTGGTGATCTTCTCCTTGACCTTGACGAAATTAAGCCCCCCGATGGCCAGCGCCGCAAGGATCGCGATGATTAAACTTATTCGAATCAGCATGGCTTGTTCGCAATTGATTGACTAGACGACCCAAGCCTAGACTTTGGATGAGGGCGTGTCAACGCCCCTTTCGAGCGATACTAGCCAGCCCGGAATTCGGCGGTCTTGGCATGGACTGCGATAAAAAAGCCGGTCCACGCCGCTCAAGTTCCCCCATCGGGAGACGCAAGCGGAACGAACAGGGATTGTTGAAAGTCTTCCACGAAGAAGTTTTTTCCGCGACGCACAACCTTGTGACCTTCGCTCTGCAGGCGCTTCTTCAGCGCGGGGACGCCGCCCGGATATTTTTCGTTGAGCTGGCCGCCCGACTTCAACGTGCGCCAGTAAGGCGTGATTCGCTTGCGCCCCGCTGCCGCCGCCTCCTCGGCCGCGTGCGCGGCGATCCACGCAAAAATGCCAGTGGTGATGGGGCAACCGACGTTGACGCTGTGCTTGCGTGCAAGCGCGCTGCGGAGTTCGTTGATCGTGGTCACCTTGCCTCGCGGCACGCGTTTCATGAGCGCATCCACCTCACGCGGAGCCGGAATGACCATCGTGCCGGTGCCCCAGCGGGTGCTCATCTTGCCCTCGATTTTTCCGACACGCGGCAGGCCTTTGTCGTCGGCGAGCTTCTGTTGCCAGGTTTTTCGGATTTTCATTCGCCAAAAAAATAACCACGCCTTGCGCGAATGACACGGAAAAATTTATTCGTTGATTCCCCAATGCCGCTCGGGCACGGGACGTCGTATCAACTCATCAAGGTGCGCCGAGGTGTCCCCGGCTGGAAACCGAATTCCCGAAGGCGCGAGGCGCTCGTCCTTGAACCCAACAATGTGAGGGAAAAAGTCCATGTTTGCCGCCGCGGCGACTTTCTGTAAATAGGCATAGACGGGCGGCACAACACCCATGGGGTCCACGCAGCCATCAATCAGCGCGATCAATGCTGTAGTTCGTTCATCGCGCAACGGCAGCCAGTGTTCAATCCAGCCTGTGACCTCGACCGGGAGCAACGAAGATTCATGCACCGCCACGATGATCACGTCGGCTTCCAGGGCTTCGGCAGCGGCGATCCTGGCAAGTTCCGGGTTTCCCAGGATTTCAAATTTCCACATCCCGCGGCGCAGTTCGAACTCGTCCCCGAGTTGCGACAGGAGGAAGCTGCAGGTTTCGTTCGCCTGGCGTCCGGCCGCAAAATCTTCGTACACGACGAGTACGTGGAAGAGGGGACTCGGTTCCACCTGAACGGCCGCCACCGCGTTGAGCCGTCGATTCCGCACAACTAAACCATGCGGCCCTTCGCCGGATTGGCAATTGGGAAAACGCCTGATTTTGAGTAAACGAATTGCCTAGGGCGCCTAGGGCGCCCACGCCGCCACGGTCTAACTCGCCGCCTGCACGTCAGCCCACCGCACGGCAAAGCGCACCAAATCGGTCGCGCTTTTGATGCCGAGCTTTTCTTTGATGTGGGCGCGATGCACTTCCACGGTCTTGACGCTCAGGTGCAGGTGCCCGGCAATTTCGCGCGTCCCCTTTCCCTGGCCGATCAGTTGAAAGACTTCAAATTCCCGATCGCTCAAACGCCCGATGGGCGAGCCGCTGCCGTCACGGCGACCACCGGAAAAAATCTCCAGGATGCGCGCGGACATTTTTTCGCTTACATGAATCTGTCCGGCCAGCACCTGGCGGATGGCCTCCATGAGTTTCTTGCCGCCCTCCTGCTTCATTACGTAACCGCGCCCGCCCGCCCGCAGGACCCGTTCGGCGTAAAGTGATTCGTCGTGCATCGAGACGACCAGGATGAGCAACTCGGGGTAAAGGGCGTGAAGGTCTTTGATGAGTTCCAAGCCGCTCTTGTCCGGCAGGGAAATATCCACCAGCGCCAAATCGGGTTTGTCCCTGCCAATTGTGTCAAACGCCTGCCGGGCCGTGTCCGCCTCGCAACAGACCGTGAGGTCTGGCTCGCTGTTGATCAACTGGGCGAGCCCCTGCCGCATCATCGGATGATCATCCACGATCAAGATACGTTTCCGCGATCTGGCCGCCTTGCTCTTTGCCTTCATGATGCTGCCCTCTCCCTGGTTGCCGAAGTCCGCGGCACGGAGCAGACGACGCTCGTCCCGCCATCGAGGTCCCGCTGCACCATGGCCGCCCCGCCAATCATGCCCGCGCGATACTCCATGATGCGCAGGCCCATGCCCGTTTTCGGAACGACGTTCGGCAATCCCACGCCATCGTCCTTGATCGCGAGAACATTTTGCTCGCCGACGCTTTTCAACGAAATCACGATCCGGCGCGCCTTGCCGTGTTTGATCGAGTTGGACACCGCCTCCTGGGCGATCCGGTAAAGCTGCGTGGCCGCCGCATGGTCGTGTACGAGCACTGGTGACTCGCACTCGAACACGCACACGACCTGAAACATCTTCACCGTGTTCGCAGCCAGCTCCTCCAGGGCCGACATCAAGCCCTCGGATTCCAGTGTGACCGGCGAGAGTCCGCGCGCCAGCAATCGCGTGTGGCCGATGGCGTCGCGCACGTGGCGGGCAATCAACGCGGCCCGCGCGGCTTCGGCCCTGGATTTCGCGGCAAGCTTCTGTTCCAGCACCTGGCTCATCAACTCGATCCCGGCCAGTTGCTGGCACAAGCCGTCGTGCAAATCATGTCCGATGCGCCGTTGTTCGCGGTCGCTGATTTCCAGAATCTCTTTTTCGAGCCGTTTGCGTTCGCTGATGTCGCGCACGAAACCGGTGAACATCCGCCGTTCGGCCAACCGCACTTCGCTGACGGACAAATCCATCGGAAAACAACTGCCATCCTTGCGCTGCCCAACCACTTCGCGGCCGATTCCGATGATTTTGGCGTGACCTGTTCGCAGGTAATTCGCAAGATAACTGTCGTGCTCGGAACGATACGGCGAGGGCATCAGAACCGACACATTCCTACCGATGAGTTCGCTGGCCTGATAACCAAAGATTCCTTCGGCGGCAGCGTTTACCGACTCGATGAGGCCGCGCTCGTCAACGGTGATGATGCCTTCGACGGCGGTTTCAAGGATCGCGCGTAACCGCTC
>CAZNOE010000213.1:0-8876 GCA_964574525.1 uncultured Bifidobacteriaceae bacterium | reverse complement strand
GTGGCGCGGAGCATCGGCTTGATCTGGTAGTCCTGAATCAGCTTGAGCGCCATCAGTTGCTCGGTGCGTGACGCAGGTTTGTTCGTTGCGGCATCGGTGAACTCGACGGTGTAATAGAAAATTTCGCCCAGGCCCGTCGCGATGGGCGCAAGCTTGGGCGCGACGCCGGGCGGGAGTTCGTCCAGCGCGCCCTGCAACCGTTCGTTCACGAGTTGGCGCGTGCGGTAGAGGTCCACGCCGTCGCGGAACGTCATCGTGACTTGCGACAGACCAAACTTGGACAGCGAGCGCAGTTCCACCATGCCGGGAAGGCCGGCCATTTCGCTTTCGATGGGAAACGTGACGAGCTTTTCGATTTCTTCCGGCGCGAGCGCGGTGATGGCGGTGTTGACCTGGACCTGCGGGCTGGTGATGTCCGGCACGGCGTCAATCGGCAGCCGCAGTGCGGACCAGATGCCGACCGCGACGAGAACGCCCGTCGCCAGCAGCACGGCCGCGCGCTGGCGGAGGGAGATTTCAAGGAGGCGATTCAGCATAGAAAATCAGGCGGAAGGTGAGCGGAGCAGTCGCAACGCATTGGCGATGACCACGAGCGTCGCGCCAGTGTCCGCCAGAATCGCCAGCCAAAGACTCGTATGACCGAGCAACGCCAAGACGAGAAAGACTGCCTTCACTCCAAGCGCAAAGGCAATGTTCGTCTGAATGATTCGGACGGTGCGACGGCCCAACCGAATCGTCTCCGCCACTTTGCTCAAGTCATCCTGCATCAAGGCCACGTCCGCCGTTTCAATCGCCGTGTCCGTTCCCGCGCCGCCCATTGCGATGCCGATGCTCGCCACGGCCATTGCGGGCGCGTCATTCACACCGTCACCGATCATGCCGACGTGTTTGTATTGCGCGAGCAGTTCACGAACGCGCTCAATTTTTTGGTCGGGCAACAAATCACCTTTGGCTTCGTCAATGCAGACCTGTTTGGAAATCGCGTCCACCGTTCGTTGATTGTCGCCGCTCAACATGACAACTTTTTCCACCCCGGCGGCGTGAAGCGCTTTGATCGCTTCGGCGGCATTGGGGCGAACCGTGTCGGCAACCGCGAGAATTCCCAGCACTTCGCCTTTGCAATCCTGGTGCGGTTTGTGGCCGACGATGACAACCGACATCGCTTGCGCTTCCAGTTCCGCAAGCTTCTTTTCCAGTTCATCCGAACAGACGGCGGACTCGTGTGCGAAGCGGTGGTTGCCGACGAAGTACAAATGCCCGTCCAAAGTTGCCTCTGCGCCGCGTCCCGTGCGCGCTTGGTAATTTTCACTGCGCGGGAATTGAACCTTCCTTTCCTCCGCACACTTCACGACGGCTTGCGCCAGCGGATGCTCGGAATGTGTGTCAATGGCTGCTGCCACGCGCAGAATCTCCTCTTCGGATTTCCCGTTCCACGGAATCACTTGTTGGACGCGTGGTTTGCCTTCGGTAATCGTGCCGGTCTTGTCCACCGCGAGCGCTTTCAATTTGCCAATCTCCTCCAGAAAAGCCCCGCCTTTAATGAGCACGCCGCGCCGCGCCATTGCGGTCAGGCCGGAAACAATCGAAACCGGCGTGGAAATAACCAGCGCACACGGACATGCGATAACGAGCAATACGAGTGAGCGATAGATCCAAGTCAGCCATGCGCCGCCGACCGCAAGCGTTGGCACGAGCAAAATTCCCAAGGCGAGAATAAACACCAGCGGCGTGTAGTAACGCGCAAATCTATCAACGAATTGCTGCGACGGTGCTTTCTGCGACTGCGCCTCCTCAACGAGATGAATGATGCGGGCCAGCGTCGTTTCCGAATAAATCTTCGTGACCCGGATTTCCAACGAGCCTTCGCCGTTGATCGTGCCTGCGAAGACGGTATCGCCAGGTTTCTTCTCGACCGGCATGGACTCGCCGGTGATGGGCGCTTGATTGATGCTGGATTCTCCCGATGCAATCACACCGTCGAGCGGAACTTTCATTCCTGACTTCACCGCTACGATGTCATCGGCTTTGACTTCCTCGACGCGCACTTCCTGAAAACCATTTCCTTCCTTGCGCAACGCGGTTTGCGGCGAAAGGTCGAGCAGAGATTTGATGGCTTTGCGGGCACGATTGAGGCTGAACGCTTCGAGCAATTCCGACAGCGCGAAAAGAAACGCGACCGCCGCGCCTTCCGACCATTCGCCGATTGCCGCCGCGCCGATGACGGCAACGGTCATCAGCACATTCATGTCGAGCGCGAAGCGTCGCACGGCCCGAATCGCTTTTGGCAGAATGAACCAGCCGCCCGAGATGATGGCTGCCGCAAAAGCGCCGATGCTCAATGCGGGCGGTCCGGCCTTGCTCCATTGCAACACCAAACCCACACCCGTCAGCACGCCGGAGACTGTCACAGAAATGAGCCGCGAGCGTTGCGCGTCGGCAGGCGTGTCATGTTCTTCATCCTCGTCGGACGTCGCTTTCAATCCCGCGCCTGCGATGGCTTGGATGAGTTTTTCACTCGTGACCGACTGGTCGTGAGTGACAACGACTTTTCCGCCCATGAGGTTCACGCGCACTTCACGCACACCGGCCAGCGGCTTGAGCGCGCGTTGAATGGCCTCGACTTCATCGGCGCAGTCCATGCCAGCGACTTTGAGCGTCGTTTGCGCGCTGGCTTCGGTGTTTGGATTCAGCACGGAATCGCGCGGCGTTTTGTCTTTGTCGCCAGTTGAACCGCATCCGCAACTCGGGGAACAGTCACTCATGATTCTTCGGGCTTGCGGGTGTCAGTTCGTTCCCGTTCTCCCAAACGACTTTGACGAGGAACGGCGTTCCGTTCCTGGGCGGATACCAGTAATGCAGCCGTGCTTGCGCACCGGACGCGAGAGTGGTGACATCGGCGGGCTGGCCGTTCTTGATGAACTGAGTGTTCTCAGTCCAGGCAAACGTTGTCGGCTTGATGATTTTGCCGAGCCGGAATTTCGGCTTCGGCGACCCGGCAAGAACAACCACGCATGCTTCACGGTCAATGGATGCGATAGCGCCCTCATGTTTGTAGGGAACTGGCAGGCGCGCCCAACTTTCCGCAGCGGACAGGCAGAGCAGCGCCGTTACCGCGAGCACTGCTTTCGTTGAGATCGAGTTCAGTCTCAGGGCTTCCATCGGCTCACGGTTTTCGGTGGTGAAGTTCACGCGGCGTTTTGTCCGCGCTCGCCGGTCTGAATGCGCACCGCCGTTTCCACAGGCAAAACAAAAATCTTGCCGTCGCCGCGCAACCCTGTGTGAGCCGCCTTTTGGATGACGCTGACAATCGTTTCGACCAGTTCTTCGGGGCAGACGATTTCAATTTTTACGTGCTGTACGTAGTCCTCCAAATCGTCGGTCAGTTGATGCGGCGCGTTCTTTGCCCGGCTGCGGCCGAAGCCGCGCACCTCGGTTGCGCTCATGCCGGTCAAGCCTTCGATGCCGTGCAGGGCCAGCGTTACGGCCGAGAGTTTATGGGGTTTGATGTAGGCTTTGATCTCCTTCATAAGTTTGTTCTCCGGGCTTTTCGTTTTCGGGATTGGGATTGTTGGCGAACCATTTGTAAAGGGCGGGAATGACGAGCAACGTCAGAGCGGTCGAGGTGACAAGTCCACCGATAACCACGGTGGCCAACGGGCGCTGGACTTCGCTGCCCGTGCCGTGCGAGAACGCCATCGGCACCAGTCCGAGTCCCGCAGCAGCGGCCGTCATCAACACGGGTCGCAGGCGCAGGCAGGCGCCCCGGATGCAAGTCTCGGCCATCGGAACGCCGTTTTGCAGCAGTTGATTGAGGTACGTCACCAACACCATGCCGTTGGCCAGCGCGATGCCGAACAGCGCGATGAAGCCGACGGACGAGGGCACGGACAGGTTCTGGTTGGTCAACCACAAGCCCGCGATGCCGCCGACCAGCGCGAGCGGAATGTTCAGCAAAATGAGAAAACAGTTCTTCAGCGAATTGAAGGTCGAGTAGAGCAGCAGAAAGACGATCAGCAACGTGAGCGGGATGACAATGGCCAGGCGTTTGTTGGCTTCCTGCTGCAACTGGAACTGGCCGCCCCACTGCACCAGGTAACCGGGCGGCAGTTTGACGCCCTGCTCAATGGCCCTCTGCCCGTCGGCCACGAACGAGCCGATGTCGCGTCCGCGCACGTTGCACTGCACCGCGACGAACCGTTGGTTGTCCTCGCGCGTGATCTGGCGCGGGCCGACGATTTCCTCAACAGTCGCCAGTTCGTCCAGCGGCACTTTGACGCCGCCGGGTCCGCCACCGGGCGCGGAGATGAGCAAGTGGCCAATCTCGTCGGGCGTGCTGCGGCTCTCCGGCGCGAACCGGATGAAAATGTCAAAGCGGCGAATTCCCTCGAAGATTTGTCCGGCGGTATCGCCTCCGATGGCGATGCGAATGGTCTCTTGCACGTCCTCGACGTTGATGCCGTAACGGGCCAGCGCCTCGCGGTTGATGCGGATGCGCAATTGTGGCGTGCCGGTGACCTGGTCTTTCTGCACGTCGGCGGCGCCGGGGATGTCGCGGACGACGGCCTCGATGGCGGCGGCTTTCTCTTTCAACACTTCCATGTCCGGGCCGAACAGTTTCACCGCCAGCGCGGCCTTGGTGCCGGTGAGCAACTCGTCCACGGCGGCGGCAATCGGCTGCGTGAGGCTGAATTGAACTCCGGGAAAATCTTCCAGCGACTCGCCCATCTTCGCGAGCAACTCATCGAGCGTTTTGGCGGATTTCCATTCTTCCTTGGGCTTGATGGCCACGAAGGCTTCGGCGCTGTTCACCGGGTCGGCGTGCGCGCCCACCTCGCCACGGCCCACGCGCGTCACGACACGGGTGACTTCCGGGAAGCGCGACATGAGCCGCCGCTCGAACCGCAGCATCGTGTCACGGGATTCCTCGATGGAAATCGAAGGTGCCATCGTGGCGCGGATGAGCAGGTCGCCTTCGTTGAGTCGCGGCACGAACTCGGAACCCAATTGAGTGAACAACAATGCGCCCGCGCCGAGAAGGACAACGGCCAGGCCAATCGCCACGGCGGGTGTGCGGACAAAGAACGACACCACCGGCCGATAAACCCAAAGCAACGCGCGCAGGACAATGAACTCCTTGTGCCCGGTTGGGCCGCCCGCCGCGTGCCGTTTCTGGCGCATGAGCAAACTGGCCAGGACCGGGGCGAGCGTGATGGCGAAAATCAGCGAACCGAACATGCCGAAGGCCATCGTTTGCGCCAGCGGACGAAACGTCTTGCCCTCCACGCCCTGCAGGGTGAGCAGCGGCAGGAACACGATGATAATGATGAGCAGCGAGAAGACGATAGGCCGGGCGACTTCCACGCAGGCGCGGGCTACGACGTGGATGCGTGGCTCGCCCTGCGCGGCCTCGCGCAGCATCCGGTCCACGTTTTCCACCATCACGACCGCTCCATCCACGAGCAATCCCAGTGCAATGGCCAGCCCGCCCAGCGACATGAGGTTGGCCGAGACTCCGAAATACTTCATGAGGCAGAATGCGAAAGCCAGGGAGAAGGGAATGGCCGCCAGCACGACGATGCTGGGCCGCAGCCCGCCCATCATGAGCAGTTGGATGATTACGACCAGCACGATCGCTTCGTAGAGCGCCTTGATGACGGTATGCACACATTTCGAGACCAGTGTGGCCTGGTCGTAATAGGGAATCACTTTCACGCCCTCCGGGAGAATCTTATTGATCTCGGCCATGCGTTCCTTGACCGCGCCGATGACTTCGGAGGTGTTCATGCCGATGAGCTTCAGAATCATTCCGACCACGGCCTCGCCCTTGCCGTCGGCGGTGGCCAGGCCGAAGCGGATTTCGCCGCCCGTGACGACATCGGCCACCTGGCTGAGAAAAACCGGCGTGCCGTCCACGGTCTTGAGCACCGTGCGCTCCAGGTCCGGGATGTTCTCCGCGAGGCCGACCGAACGAACGATGTATTGCTCGTTGTTCTTGACGATGAATTGCGCGCCGGCGTTGTTGTTGTTGGCCTCGATGGCGCGTTTGACTTCGGGCAGCGACAGCCCGTAACGGAGCAAATCGTCCGGGCGCACGCGCACCTGGAATTGTTTCACTTCGCCGCCGAGCGACAACACTTCGGTAACGCCCTTGACGGTCTGGACGTTGAATTTGACAAGCCAGTCCTGGATTTCGCGCATCTCTTGGGGCGTGCGTTTGCCCGTCGTGTCCTCCAGCAAGTAGAACAGGATTTGCCCCATGCCGGTCGCAATCGGCCCCATGACCGGCTCGCCGAATCCTTGCGGGATACTCTCACGCGCTTGTTGCAGGCGCTCGTTGACGAGCTGGCGCGCCAGGTAAATGTCCATGTCGTCCTCGAAATACAAATTGACGACCGACAAGCCGAAGTTGGAGACGGAGCGGATTTGTTCGAGTTTTGGCAGGCCGTTCATCGCCACTTCGACGGGATAAGTGACATACTTCTCGACTTCCTCCGGTGCCAGACCCTCCGTTTCGACGAAAATTTGCACCAGCACCGGGGAGACATCCGGGAAGGCGTCCACCGGCAACTTCCGGTAATTATAGTAACCGCCAGCCAGGATGAGCACGCCCATCACCAACACCAGCAAGCGGCTTTTCAGGCAGGACTGAATGATTCTTTGCATACGGTTTCGTTCAATGATTGTGGCCGTCTCCGAGCGTGCCTTTCAGCAAGTCCGCCTTGAGATGAAATGCGCCCTTGGCCACGAATGTCTCGCCGCGCGCCAAGCCCTCCAAAACTTCAGCGGACGCGGAGTCTTTTTGCCCGAGCTTCACCGGACGAGGAACGAAGCCGTCTTTCGTTTTCACGAAGACCGATTCGCGGTCCTCGAAGAGTTGAATTGCTGTCTGCGGAACGACCAGCGGGTAATCCTTCTTTTCAACTTCGACGCGCCCGGTGACGAACATGCCCGGCAGCCAGCGCCGCTCCGGGTTGGGCAACTCCACCCGCGCCAGGGCCGTGCGCGTGGTCTCGCTCATGGTCGGCCCGAGATAGGAAATTTTTCCCGTGGCCGTTCCAGGACCGTGCGGCGCGAAAATGGTCACAGTTTGGTCTTCCCGAACCAGCCCGATGTCCTTCTGGTAAACGCTGAAGTCCACCCAAACCGTGGACAGGTCGGCCACGACAAACGGCTGGGAACTCGTTTCCAGCACTTCGCCCAGCGCGATGTGTTGGCTGATGACTGTGCCGTCCACCAGTGATTTGAGTTCGTAGGGAACGAGGCTCTCGTTGCTTTCGATGACGGCCATGACTTCTCCGGCCTTCACGGTATCACCCAGTTTGTGGCGAATGGCCGTCACGACGCCGGGGAATCGCGGCACGAGGTGGGCCATCCGAGTCTCGTTTAACTTCACTTCACCGGGAAGCTGCACTTCTCTGCGCAGTTGACCCGAGCCGGCCACGGCGGTCTCGACGCCGAACTCACGCATGGTTTCCTCATTGAGGCGGACGATTTCTTCCTTGTGCTCTTTGCCGTGACCCTCGCCCGCTGCCTCACCCTTGTGCTCGTCGTGGGCGTCCGGCGCTGGGTTCTTTGGCGCGGTGCGGGGCTTCAACCAGAGAAAATACGCGCCGATGCCCAACACGAGCAGGACGATGATGACGACAATGGATTGTTTCTTCATACGCAAATGGGCTTTTCGTTTGTTGGTAAATTTGGAAGGACGGTCATGGTTTGTTCGTTTGGGAAGTGAGCGGTTCGCCGATAAGTCGTTCGATGGCGACGACAGCGGTGTGATAGTCGCTCAACGCGCGGTAGTATTGGGCACGAGCGCCGAAATACGTGCGTTGTGCGTCGAGGACTTCGAGGTAACTGAGCCGGCCCTCGGCGTAGTATTGACTGAGCGTGGTGTATGTCTGCTGTGCGCCGGGCAGCAGCTTTTCTTTGATGGCGGCAATTTCCGCGCCGGCCGCAGAAAGCTGTTGCCATGCCTGGCCGAGTTCTGTGGTCACGCGCAGTTCCATTGCGCGTTGTTCCTCCTTTGCTTTGGCCACTCCATACTCGGCTTCTTTGATTGCGCCCTGGTTTTTGTTGAACAACGGCAAAGGCACTGACACACCAAACACAAGGGCGTTGTCATCCGACCCGCTCAACCGCCGATAACCCCCGCCCACGGTAAGATCGGGAATCCGTTTTGACTTCTCGACCTTCAGGCTCGCCTCGCGCTGCAACAGTTCCGTGGCCCAGCGCGCCAGTTCCGGGTTTTGCTTCAACCGTGCAAGCAACTGCTCCTGCGCGGGCACAGCAACCAGGCTTTCCAGATCTCCCTCCACACGCTCAAAGCGCGGCTGCGTGTTGTCCCAATTTGCGGCGAGCCGCTGGCGGGCGGCGTTCAACGCGCGCTGCGTCTGGTCGCGTTCAATCTGCGCCGCAGCCACGGCAACCTGCGCCTTGGTCCTTTCGACCGCGAAAGTCCTGGCCGCCTCCACGCGCTTGCTGACGGCCTGCACGATTTCTTCCGCCAGGCGCACCGTTTCTTCCGCCAGCGCCAGGCGCTGTTGCAGGCTCAACACTTCCACGAATGCCCCGGCGGTCCGCGCGAAGACTTCGATGCGCCGCGTTTCATAGTCCCAGCCCGCCAGGTCGCGTTCGAGCGTCGCGGCCTTCACGCGCGCCGGGCGTTTGCCGCCCAGTTCAATCAGTTGGCTTAGTTGCAGCGTCGTCTCGGCTTCCTGCACGCCGCGAAACTCACCTGTGCCCAAAACGTTCTCCACCTCAACGCCAACTTCGGGATTCGGCCGCAGTCCGGCCTGCAACATGCGCGCCTCGCCGATGCGCACGTCCCAGGAGAACACGGCCAGTTCGGGATTCCGCGCCAGCGCCAGCGCGAGCGCCTG
>CAZNOE010000212.1:0-8889 GCA_964574525.1 uncultured Bifidobacteriaceae bacterium | reverse complement strand
GAATAGTTTCGCCGCCCTCATCGAAGCCGCCGATGGCCGGCTCTACGGCACGACCCAATTGGGTGGCAGTTCGGGCGGCAGCATCGGCGGCGGCGGCACGGCCTTTGGCTTGAACAAAGACGGGAGCGGGGCCGCGATCCTGCACAACTTCGCGCTCGGCTTCGAGACCAACGTCATTGACGGAGTCTATCCCGAGTGCCCGCTGCTGGAGGCCAGCGACGGCCTGCTTTACGGGACGACGGAAGATGGCCTCGGTTCAATCAATGTAGGCACGATCTTCAAGGTGAACACGAACGGGGCGGGTTTTACGATCCTCTACATCTTCACCAATGACTTCAGGGCCACCTTGGGTAAGTGGCCCGGGCCAAAGTTGGTGGAAAGCTCCGACGGCACGCTTTACGGCACCACTTCCATTGGCGGCGCCAATAACGATGGGGTGCTCTTTCGAATCAACAAGGACGGTTCAGGCTTTAGCGTCCTGTATCATTTCAACGCCCCAACCGGCGCCGGGGGCGGCGACCTCCTCCTGTCGGGAGATGGCATGTTGTATGGCGCTTCAGACGACGGATTGGATTCTTCGGGCACGTTGTTCAAGGTGAGCACGAACGGAGGCGGCTACACCGTTCTGCACGATTTCACCGGCAGCTTGGGCAATGGTTCAGACCCTTGGCTCATCGAGGGCAGCGACGGAAAGCTCTATGGAACCATCACTCTTTTTAACGACGTTGATTTGGGCAGCGTCTTCAAGCTCGACAAAAACGGCTCAAACTTCATGACGTTGCACACCTTCACCGGGACGAACACCGATGGCGCGGGTCCCAAAGGTGTCATCGAAGGCAGTAACGGCGCGCTCTACGGAACGACCTACTCTGGGGGCAGCAACAACGTGGGCACGATCTTCAAGCTCAACAAAGACGGGTCGAATTACTCCGTCCTGTATCACTTCACGACCACAGGCGGTGACGGGCAGGAGCCAACCTCGCCGCTCGTGGAAGGCAGTGACGGCGCGTTTTACGGCACGACCGTTGCCGGCGGGGCCGCAGGATGGGGAACGATTTTTCGTCTGTCCAGTTCGCCCCCCGGCGGCGGCGCACCGACGATCCAAATTGCCCGCCTGCCCGGCAATATGCTGCAACTCTTGTGGCCCTCGCCTTCGACTGGTTTTGATCTGGAGCAGAACGTCAGTCTGAACACGACCAACTGGAGCGGGGTCGCCCAATCGCCCGCGGACGACGGCACCAACAAGAGTGTCACCGTCCCCATCAGTTCAACCAACACGTTTTTCCGGCTGAAGAAACCGTAGCGGAGTTGTCGAACCAACAGCGCGGGACGAGGCTGCAGTCAACGCGCGTGATGGTTTCGTTTTCGCAAAGGATGTCGGCGATGTAGCGTTCGCTCGGCGTGATGATTTCTCCGTTCTTGATGAGAAGAGGCATGGCTGTTACTGGTTGAATTATTTTCCGCTTTGCGCCCGATAGTTGCGATGATCAATGCAGCCGTCGTAAGTCGCCCGGTCAATCCGCACCCAATCGGTCTTGTTGATTCCGCGCCGATTCCGGGAGGTCGGGCTGTCTGGAAACGCGCTGACCAGTTTGATCCAGCGGTCATGTTGGGCGGCGATCAACCGCACTTCATCCGCCACTTCCGACAAGTCCTGATCCTGACTGAAAACCACCGCGACGTCGCACTCGCTTTGACGCACCGCGCGGACAATATCCAGCGCGATGCGGATGTCCACGCCCTTTTCCTGACCAACGAGCTGCGACTGCTGCGAGCCATCCGGCAGCGTGATGGTTTGATTTCGATAACGCAAAGGCCGCGAGAACACCCGGATGCCCTGCCGTCCCATCACGGACAGCTTGGCCTGCCAGAAGTGATGCCAGTCCGCGTCATCCGCCGCATCGGGTATCCCGGTGTAGAAATGCGTGCGCTATAACTTCAAACCCGCCCGCGCCACCACCACCGAAGCGAGTTTCAACACGTCGTAATTCGGAAAACGATAACCAAACGCCTCTTTCGCGGCGTGAAACAAATTCTGCCCGTCCACAAAAACGATGGCGCGCTTGTCCGCGGGTTCAATCGCCATAAAAAATAACCCCGCCCAAGGCCTTTCGGCAAATTGAGCAGGGAGCAGATGGGCAAAACATAAAACATCGCCCGCCCAGCGTCAAGGCGTGTTTTGGCAACGGAAATCTCCGGTAAAAGTTCATTTCTTCGCCTCCCTGTGCCAGATGTCGCCCTCGCCGTAGCTGAACCAGCGGCTCGTCGTCACTTTCAACTGCGTGAAGAATTGCACGCCTTCGCGGCCCTGCATGTGCAAGTCGCCGAAGAACGATTCGTTCCAGCCGTTGAACGGAAACCACGCCATCGAGGCGGGCACACCGATGTTGATGCCGACCATGCCGCACTGGACGCGATGCTTGAACTCGCGCGCCGCCTTGCCGTTGCGCGTGAAGATCGAAGCGCCATTGCCGTAGCACGACTTGTTCGCCAGTTCGATTGCTTTGTCCAAATCTTCGATATGCATCACGTTCAACACCGGACCGAAAATCTCCTCCTTCGCCACCGTCGTGCCGGGCTGCACGTGGTCAAGGATCGTCGCGCCGACATAGAAACCATTCGGCGCTTCGGGAACTTTCACGCCGCGACCGTCGGCGGGAATCTTCGCGCCTTCTTTCACGCCGGCTTCGATCAATTGCATGACACGGTCGCGGTGCTGTCGCGTGATGACGGCGCCCATGTCGGGCTGGGGATCGCGGTCGGTCGGGCCGACTCTGATGCGCTTCGTGGCTTCGACGAGCGTCGGCAGGACCGTCTTCTCCGCGCCGCCGACAACGACGGCCGTTGAGCCAGCCATGCAACGCTCGCCTGCACAGCCGAATGCGGCTTCGATAACGCCGCGCGTGGAATTTTCCACGTCGGCGTCGGGCATGAGCAGCACGAAGTTCTTCGCGCCGCCGTTGGACTGGACGCGCTTCCCGTGTTTCGTGCCGGTCTCGTAAATGTGTCTGGCAATGGGCGTCGAGCCGACGAATGAAATCGCTTTCACTTTCGGATGCGTGAGCAACGCGTCCACGCATTCCCGTCCGCCGTGGACGATGTTGAGCACGCCCTTCGGCAGTCCGGCTTTTTCCAGTAGCTTCGCGACTTTAATGCTGGTGAGCGGAACCTTCTCGCTCGGTTTGAGCACGAACGTGTTGCCGCACACGATGGCCACAGGATACATCCACAACGGCACCATGCACGGGAAGTTGAACGGTGTGATGCCGGCGCACACGCCGAGCGGCTGGCGGATGGACTCGCAATCAATGCCGCGCGCGATGTTCTCCAGCACCTCGCCCATGAGCAGCGACGGCACGCCGCACGCGAACTCGACCATCTCGATGCCACGCTTCACGTCGCCGCGCGATTCGACGAGCGTCTTGCCGTGCTCGCGCGTGTTGCTGCGCACGAGATCGTCGAAGTTCTCTTCGAGCAACGCTTTGAACTTGAAGAGCACACGCGCGCGCTCGACCGGCGGAGTTTCCATCCACGCCGGGAACGCGGCGGCGGCAGCCTCGACGGCTTCGTTGACGTGCGCCGCCGTGCACAGCGGCGCTTCGGCAATCACGTCGCCGGTCGAAGGATTGTGAACGGGCGTGGTGGCGACGCCGTTAATGTTGCGCCACTCGCCGCCGAACCAGACGGGACAGGGTTCGAGTGTTTTAGTCATTGGGAAAAAGTTTTGGAAACCGTTGAAACGGTTTCATTCATCTGATGGAGCGCAACCACCCAACTGAAGTTGGGTGTTAATGAGATTGGCAGGTTCATCTTGAGGTTGCTTCGGGTTTCATTCACCCCTCGTTTCAACGAGGGGGTTGGGCGCGTGCTGGGACGGAACAACCGTTTTAACGGTTTCTTCGTCGCGCCATTCCAGACCATAAACCTTTACGAATCTCGCGTACTCTTCGGCGAAAGTCTTGACGCGGTGGTGTCCGGCCTGTCCCGCGATGTAGGTGCAAACGCGTGCCACATCGGATTGTGAAACTGAAAACGCGCCATACCCGCGCCCCCAAGCGAACCGTCCTCCTACGAACTTTTGCTCATTAACCCAGTGTGAAGATGCTCCTTTGAACAACTTCACGACTTGTTCAATAGTCATTCCTGTGGGTAAATCAATCAAAGCGTGAACGTGTTCCGTGTTCACGAAGTTGATTTTCAGATAAATATTATTCTGTTTGGCGTAGGCTGTGAGGAATCCAGATACCTTCGCCGCTGTAGTGGGATCAAACACTCCTTCGCGATTCAGCGTTCCCCAAATCAGATGTAGCCAGCAACGGGAATAGGCGTGAGTGGACATGGGGGAAGGAAACCGTTAAAACGGTTGCAGTTG
The DNA here is from genome assembly GCA_964574525.1 of uncultured Bifidobacteriaceae bacterium. Lineage (GTDB taxonomy): Bacteria > Verrucomicrobiota > Verrucomicrobiia > Limisphaerales > JADLHS01 > WYBW01. The sequence goes on along the minus strand of CAZNOE010000212.1, from coordinate 4,517 downwards.
TAACGCGGGATCACCGACACCCAACTGAAGTTGGGTGTTAATGACAAGGTGCGTATCGGGAGTCGAGTGGTTCATTTACGGATGTGCCGGGATCGGCTTCATCTCGCCGCGAGCGAGTTTTTCCTGGTAATCGCTCCACGACATCTTCGCGCGCTTCGTGTCCACGCTCACCATCGTGATGCATTCGTCCACCGGGCAGACGAGCAAACAGAGATTGCAGCCGACGCACTCGTGCTCCTTGATTTCGGGGATCGGTTTGCCCGGCACGCGGCCCGGACCAAGGCCGTGGCCATTCGGCGGGATGAGCGCGATGGCCTGATGCGCGCCGTCTTCACACGCTATGTAGCAAAGATTGCAGCCGATGCATTTTTCGTAATCAATCTGCGCGATGCGTTTGTAGTTCAGGTCGAGCGTTTCCCACTTCTGCAACGTTGGCACCGCCCTGCCGATGAGTTCGTTTACGCTTTTCATGCCCTTCGAGTCGAGGTAATCGCTCAAGCCCTCGGCCATTTCTTCCACGATGCGGAAGCCGTAATGCATGATGGCGGTGCAAACCTGCACACTCGTCGAGCCGAGCGCGATGAACTCCGCCGCGTCGCGCCAGTTCGAAATGCCGCCGATGCCGGAAATGGGAAGCTGAACCTCCGGATCAGCCGCACAACTCTGCACCATGTTCAACGCAATCGGCTTCACCGCCGGGCCGCAATAGCCGCCATGCGTGCTCAAGCCGGCGACGAATGGCTCGGGGCAAAGATTGTCGAGATTGACTTGCGTGATGCTGTTGATTGTGTTGATGAGCGAGATGGCATTGCTGCCGCCTTTCTTCGCAGCCCGCGCGGCGTAAACGACATCCGTGATATTTGGCGTGAGCTTGGTGATGACGGGAATCTTCGCTGCCTCCATCACCCAGCCAACGATCTTCTCGGTTGCATGTGGCTGTTGTCCTACCGCCGAGCCCATGCCGCGCTCGCACATGCCGTGCGGGCAGCCGAAGTTCAGTTCCACGCCGTCCGCACCCGCGTCGGCGGAGCGTTTCATCAACTCGTGCCAATGTTCGCGTGTGTCAGTCATGAGCGACGCGATGACGGCGCGGTCAGGCCAGCGTTTTTTGACCTCGGCAATTTCGCGAAAGTTCGTCTCCACGGATCGGTCACTGATGAGCTCGATGTTGTTGAAGCCCACCATGCGGGTCGTGCCGAGGTTGAGCGCCGAGTAACGCGACGAGACATTGACGATGGGATCACCGATCGTTTTCCAAACGACGCCGCCCCAGCCGGCCTCGAACGCGCGATGACATTGGTAAGCGGTGTTGGCGGGTGGGCCGGACGCGACCCAAAATGGATTCGGTGATTTGATCCCGGTGAAATTGATGGAAAGGTCGGCCATACTATTTTCCTCCATTCCTGAAATACTCTTCTTCCAACTCCGGCACGCGAATCGGTCTGTCAAAACCCGAGCCGACTGGCACGCCCTTCACACCGTACCGCGACGGTTGCACCGGACCGGAGATTTTTTGTCCGGCAACAGACGCATGGATGCCGCGCGCGGCCTTCTTGCCCTCGGCCACGGCATTGACGACTTCGTGACCGCCGTTCGCGCAATCACCGCCGGCGAAAACTTTCGGGAGATTCGTCTGGCCCGTTTCGGCGTTGCGCGTCACGACGCCGCGCGCATCGAGTTCGAGCTTTGGGAAAAGTTTCTTCAGCAATCCGGCCTGCTTTTCCTCGCCAATGGCTTTGATGACCATGTCGAACGGCTCGACGAATTCCGTGCCGGGCAACAGTTGCAGTTTGCCGTTCGTGCTGCACGTCCGCCCCAACACCAGGCTGGTGACGTAACCGGCCTCTGTGGAAAGAATTTCGAGCGGCAAAACGTTGAACATAAACTGCGCACCGTCCACCTTGGCGATCTCCTGCTCGAAATCATACGCGGACATGTCCGCCTGCGCGCGGCGGTAGATGATGACGGCGCTCCGCGCACCGAGACGCTTGGCCTGCGTGACCGCGTCAATCGCCGTGTTGCCGCCGCCGATGACCGCCACGCGATCACCAACCGGTACGGTGTGCAATGGCTGGGAATGAATCTGTTCAATGAAATGCAACGCGTCCACGACCTGCGGCAGGTCTTCGCCCGGGATGTTCAGCCTGGGACTGCCGCCCAAACCGATGCCGACGAAAATCGCGTCGAACTCTTTCTCCAGTTGCGCGACGGAAATGTCCTTCCCGACATCAAGCCCACAACGGAACTCCACGCCCAGTTCCCTGATCATCTCGACTTCTTCAAGGCTCACCTGCGGCGGCATTTTGTAGTAAGCGATGCCGTAAGTGTTCAGCCCGCCCGCGTGGAATTTCTTCTCGAATACGACCGCCGAATGGCCAAGCAGTGCCAGTTCCGCCGCGCAGCCCAAACCCGCCGGCCCGCCGCCGATGATGGCGACGCGCTTGCCGGTTTTCCTCGCGGGCGCTTTGAGCACGGAGATATTTCCTTCGAAGATGTGATCCGTCGCGTAGCGCTGCAGCCGGCCGATTTTCACGGGGTCGCCTTCGCGGTCGAGTACGACGCACGCGCCTTCGCACAAAACTTCGGTCGGGCAAACGCGCGCGCAACTCGCGCCGAGGACATTCGCGGTCAGGATGGTTCGCGCCGCGCCGGTGGGATTTCCGTTGGCGATCTTTTTGATGAACGACGGAATGTCAATTCCCGTCGGACACGCCTGGATGCACGGCGCGTCAAAGCAAAACAGGCAGCGATTGGCTTCGATGATGGCTTCCTGCGGCGTGTAGCGCGGCTTGTAATCCGCCATGTTGGCCGCTGCCGCTGCCGCTCCGAGTCGAGGACTGATGGGCATAAAACAAACCTGCGCCTCATGCGCAGTGACACTTCTGGCTTGATTGTGATTGTAGTCTAGCCACGCCCACCCGAAATAAAAGCAGTAAAAAACACGTTACCCGGCGCGGGCGTGATGGAAATTCGAAACCTCACCTTGCCCCTCCCCATCGAGGAGGAGAGGGAATTCATTCACGGCTGGCCGAGTCGGCCTTCCAGGATTCCTTGAACGGACAGGTCTTCATCGAGGTCGGGCCAGTGCAAGCCCGTGCCGTCGCAAATCAACTCGACGTTGGCGAGTTGCTGTGGTGTGGCGTTGCGCAAGCGCCGGTTCTTGGCGGCGGGAAATCGGATTTCGCGCTCGTCCGCCAGTGTCAGGCAGACGTTTCGGCCTTCGGTCCAAACCCGCACGGCTTTGGCTTCCAGTTCAACGATTGAAGACTTCATCCCATTTACTTTGTATCTGGTCGCGATGTTCCGCAACCAATTCTTCGGCCCGCGTCAGTTCCGGGGTCTTGAGCCCCTTGGCCCAGGCAAGCTCCAGCGGCTCGAGCCAGAACTTGGCGAAGCCGCCGCCGCGCCGGACATGGATATGCACCGGCTCATGTCCTTCATTCGCGTAAAAGTAGAAAACGTAACCTTCGGTTCGAAAAACTTCGGGCATATCACTCGCGTGGTTCGTGTAGTCGCGGTTAAACGAGTTCGACACCTCACCCTAGCCCTCCCCGGTCGGCGCGGAGAGGGAATTTTTTTGGCGGACTACGCCGCGGCCGCTTTCACCGCTTCCAAATCACTCCGTCGTTGCGCCATGCTCTTGAAGAATTCATACCCCTCGCGCAGGCGGCGGACGCAGACGTCTTTGTCCTCCAGCATCGTCTTGATGATGCGGAGAATCGGTTTCGGGCGCAGGTAGTAGCGGTGATAGAAGCGTTCGACGTTCGCGTAGATTTCGTCCTTGCCCAGACCTGGATATTCCAGCGCGCTTTGTTGGAAGCCGTCGCCTTCCACGAGGTCGGTTTTGTCTTTCTTCACGAACCAGCCGTTTTGGCGGGCCATTTCGTAAAGTTCCGTGCCGGGATACGGCGCGGCGAGGCTGACTTGCAAACTGAACACGTCGAGTTCCTGTGCGAAGCGGATCGTGTTCTCGATGCTCGCGCGCGTCTCGACGGGCAGACCGAGGATGAACGTGCCGTGGATCACCACGCCGGCTTTGTGGCAGTCCTTCGTAAAGCGGCGCATCTCGTCCATCGTCACGCCTTTCTTGATGCGCGTAAGGATGTCGTCGTTCCCGCTTTCGTAGCCGACGAGGAACAGGCGCAGGCCGTTGTCTTTGAAACTTTTGATCGTGTCGTAGTCGAGGTTCGCGCGGCTATTGCAACTCCAATGAACGCCGAGCGGGCCGAGTTTCTTCGCGATTTCGCGGGCGCGCGGGAGGTTCGCGGTAAAGGTGTCGTCATCGAAGAAGAACTCGCGCACCTGCGGGAACAGTTTCTTCATGTAGGCCATTTCGTCGGCGACGTTTTGCGGCGAGCGCACGCGATATTTGTGTCCGCCAATGGTCTGCGGCCAGAGGCAGAAGGTGCATTGCGCCGGGCAACCGCGCCCCGTGTACATGCTGATGTAGGGATGCAGGAGGTAACCGATGAAATACTTTTCGATCTGGAGGTCGCGCTTGTAAACGTCAGCCACCC
>CAZNOE010000211.1:5088-8950 GCA_964574525.1 uncultured Bifidobacteriaceae bacterium | reverse complement strand
CCGCGCGCGCGCAGCTTCGCATCCACGTATTGGCTCAGTGCGTCGGCTGAAGTTTTGCCAATCCAAACCGATAGCGGACCACCGCTTCCCATGAGTGTGATCGTGCCGTTGGAATCCACCGTATGCACGACGCCTTCGACTTCCGTCCATCGTCCGTCGCGGCTTCCCGGCACGGGAAATTCCACCGGCTGCGTCATCGGCGCGGGCATCGAGCGCCAGCCGAGTTCCATCACGACCAGCGGACTGAGGACCGAAATGTTTTTGCCCGGTTGGAACGAACCGCCCAACTCGACCCAGCGTCCGACTTCAAACCGATTTCCGAAGTTGCGGTTTTTCAGCGAAACAAACATGGCGGCGGTGTCTTCTTGCACGAACATGCAATCCTGGCCAAAGACCCGATCATTGAAAGTGACGACGCCGCGCGTCCCGTAAAAGCCGATCATCGCCGGGTTGCTGTTAGTCAAAACGAGTCTGGCGGATTGCCCCGCTGCGATGGAGGCCAGGTTCGTTTTCGCAGTTTCAATCAGCGAAATGCCGTTCTCTGCCGCGACCCAAATCAGTCCCGGCACCAACACGCCCTTGGGGTCATACACGCCTTCGCAAACTCCGGAGACGCGCACGGCGGCATTGTGAAAGCGCCGCAACGACTCCGCGTCGCTCCGCAACACGCGCACTTGAATCTGTGCCTCCCCATCGGACAACTCCAGGAAACCGCCCCCGCCTTCCCTCCCCGTAAAAGTCACGTCGCCCGGCACTGCCACCAGAACATAATTGTCCTCGGGACGCAGTGGCTGATCCAGCGTGATGGGTTGCGGCTTTGGCCAACCCAACGCGGCGTGCGTCGTCACGCGCAATTCGTCCACACTCAGGATGGATTCAAACAACCTTGGCCCGGTGAGCGTCGCCAGGCCGCCCAACGAAAAATTCGTCCAGTATTCGCGCCGCACGCCGTTGGTCGCCGCCAGCGAAATCTCGTCGCGATGTTCGATCCACGGCGTCAGATAGCGATTGGAGATGACATCTTGTTTCACGGATGGTCCTTGCCAGGCAACGGCCAGATGATCATCGCCGGTCGTCTGTTCTTGAAGGGCTTCGATGTAGTAACTCTGACCCGCTTGGAGAAATAGTTTCTCCGAACGTTGCGATGGATAACGTGACCACTCGCGCGGGGCCACCCAACTGTAACGCGACAGAAACGCGATTTTTTTCACCTTGGCGGGATCGTCGTCGGAACTGAGCCAGAGTTCCGACGAGTTGTCGCTGGCGATCCAGAACGTGTATTCGCCTGTGACCGGAGGATGCAGATAGCCCCGCATCCGCGCCAAATAGTAGCTACCCCAATTTGCCGGCGCTTCAAACGATGGCCGCACGTCCCAACCGGTAGGCCGATACGGAAAATCCGGAAAACCCACAACGTAAGGAACGCAACGCGAGCCTGCCAACGAAACCTGTTGCCCGATTTGAACGCCGAGCTCTCGCACTCCGGTTTTGGGATTCAACGCCACTGCCCCTGTTTCATCCTGCAAGACGATCAGACTGCGATTGGTGTCCACCAACGTCACAATGCCATTGAGTTGAAAGGCGCAACGGCCAAGAAAAACCTCCCGAGGCACTGACCGAAATTGAGCGATGTTTGAGACGACCAAACTGGATTCTCTCCACCCCAGGTCGCCCGCGTTGCCAACCTCGACAGCCTGAGCTTCGCAACGACAAATACCGACCGCGATAAGAACGGAGACAATTGCGGTCCCCTTCAAACTGGCCAAACGGCCAGCGCCTTTGGTCAATCCTGTCCTTATGAAGGTGAAAGGTGGAAACATAGTGTGCCGACGGGCCATTTCAAATAGCAGCGGAACTTAATTAGCACACCGCGCCCAACAGACAAGGGCAAAGCAACCGCGCGTTGGGAAAGGCTGGGTAGATCGTGACCCCCCTGTGGTGAAGATCAAAGTGTTAAGCACTCGACGCAAGGATGAGCTGCTGCGCCTCCTCCGGAGGAGGCGTAGCAGCGGCGCGAAATATTTGCCATCCACTCGGCGTGCATGGCACCTACTTTGAACTCAATCGCATGCGCACCGATCGCCATTAGTTGCATCAGAGGCTCGTCGCCTTCGCCCTCAAGCACGGTCTCAAGTCCACCGCCCGCACATTCGCCTGCTCCCGCAATACCGTCCGCACAGTGGCTGCGGATTCTTCCAAATGATCACCAGTCAATATGTCGAGATTCTCCGGCTGAGGAAGCGGTGTGGAGCTTGGTGCTTGGTGCTTTTTCTTCGTGTGTTTGATGGGGTTCGCGGCTAAACACTTCCCATGTCACAACACCGAATCGGCATCATCGGCGGGAGCGGGCTTTACAACATCGAAGGTTTCACCAGCCAGAAATGGATCAAGATCAAAACACCGTTCGGTCCGCCATCGGATGAATTGCTCACCGGCACTCTCGCCGGACGCGAAGTCGCTTTTCTCCCGCGCCACGCACGCGGTCATCGCATTCTGCCAAGTGAGTTGAACCATCGCGCCAACATCTGGGCCATGAAAAAACTCGGCGTCGCGTGGATTATCAGTGTCAGCGCCGTCGGCTCGCTGCAAAGGAAATATCGCCCGTGCGACATCGTGCTCGCGGACCAGTTCCTCGACCGCACCAAACGCGACTTCGAACACACCTTCTTCGGACGCGGCATCGTCGGCCACGTCGCGTTCGCCGATCCAATTTGTGAGGAGTTGCGGCAGTTGCTCCTGAAATCTGCCCGCACGCTCAAGGTTCGCGTCCACGACGGCGGCACGTACGTGAACATGGAAGGCCCGGCCTTCAGCACCCGCGCCGAATCGCTCACCAATCACAAGCTCGGCTACGACGTTATCGGCATGACAAATCTCGGCGAGGCGAAATGCGCCCGCGAAGCCGAGATCGCCTACGCCACGATGGCGATGATCACCGACTACGATTGCTGGAAAGTGGACGAAGCGCACGTGACCGTGGAAATGGTGATCGCCAACCTGATGCGCAACGCCGCCACCGCCAAAGCCATCATCGCGCGCACGATCGCGCAGATTCCCGCCGAGCCCAACTGGCCGTGCCACGCCGCGCTGAAGAACGCCATCATGACCGACCGCAAAGCCTGGCCCCAGAAGACCATCGCGGAACTGAGGCCGCTGCTGGCGAAGTATCTTTACCTTTCCAAAACGAGATAGCCAAAGCGGTCAGTAGGCCAGGCTCATCAACGCTGGGTGGAGACCAGCAGTTAGACTTGAACCATTCGGACATTGAACCCGCCAAGTTTTCCCTCACAATGGCGTTATGGGCAAAACCAAAATCCCGGCCACCGGCGAAGGTTATCTCGGCGAAATCATGGTTCACCGGCTGACCCGCGCCATCGGTGAGGTGGAAAACGTGAACGAAGCCAAGGCCGGCTGGGCGCCGGAAATCACATTGAAGTTGAAGGACGGTTCCGTGAAGAAGGGCAAGCTTAGTGATTTCCGCGAGCCGAGTGCGACCGAGCGTGAAAAATTCTCCGCGGCGTAACTGCTGATTCCGGCGCACCTGCCGCAGCTGACGGGGCACAACCGCATTGCTGCCATGCGACGGGCCAATGCGCAGATTCTTTTCGGCTTTGAAGCGCCGCCATCGCACCTAGACTGACGACGTGACGGTGCTTGAGGTCATCCAGAAAAGTGCGGAGTTCCTCGCAAAAAAAGGCGTCGAGTCGCCGCGTTTGCAAACGGAGTTGCTGCTCGCGCACGTGCTCCGGTTGCCGCGCATGCAGCTTTACCTGAACTTTGCGCGCGCGCTTTCGGACATGGAGGTGGCCACTTTGCGCGACTTGGTGAAGCGCCGTGGCCAGCGCGAACCGCTGCAACACAT
>CAZNOE010000211.1:0-4988 GCA_964574525.1 uncultured Bifidobacteriaceae bacterium | reverse complement strand
GACTTCGGCACTGGCAGCGGGTGTATAGCCATCGCGCTCGCGGTGAAGTGCCCGAATGCGCGCGTCGTCGCCTTGGATGCATCAGCAGACGCGCTCGCCCTGGCCAAGGAAAACGCCGGGCGAAATGGCGTGGGTGGACGCATCGAATTCCGTTGCGGCGATGGATTTGCCGTGTTGCCGGCGGACAGTCGTTTCAACCTCATCGTCAGCAATCCGCCGTATATTCCAAGCGCCGAGATCGCTTCGCTGCAACCGGAAGTGCGCGACTTCGATCCCCACGGCGCGCTGGACGGCGGGCTGGACGGGTTGGATTTTTTCCGGCGGCTAGCGTTGCAGGCCGGCACTTTTCTCAGGCAGGGCGGGCGGATCATGCTGGAATTCGGCGACGGACAGGCGGACTCCGTGGGGAGAATCTTTGAAACGCAAAAGTGGATTGTCGAGGCGGTGAAGGAAGACTACACTCAGCGTCCGAGACACTTGATCGCGCGGCGCGATTGACGTGCTGCCGTTATCTTGTCGGCAGATCAGCACGATTTCTGGCAGATGCGGATCATATTAGCGAAACAGCGAGAAAGAATTTCCGGTCAATGCCGGAAGCACATTCAGGAATTTCATGGATAGTTTTCTCATCAAAGGCGGCGTGCCCTTGCACGGCGAAGTGACGATCAGCGGCGCGAAGAACGCGGTGCTGCCGATCATGGCGGCGACGCTGCTCACGTCCGACCCGTGCATCATCCGTCGCGTGCCCAATCTCAGCGACGTGCGTTTCATGGGGCAGATTCTCACTTGGCTCGGCGCGAAGGTGAGTTTCGACGGCGACACGGTGCGTGTGGAGTCCAGGAAAATCAAGGGCCACGGTGATTACGACCTTGTCCGCAAGATGCGTGGCTCGATCTGCATCATGGGACCGTTGCTCGGACGATTGAAAAAGGCGCGGGTATCGTTGCCGGGCGGATGCGTCATCGGCGCGCGGCCCATCAACCTGCACTTGAAGGCGTTTGCGGCGCTGGGCGCGAGGATCGTCATCGAGGGCGGCTACGTGGAAGCGTCGGCGAAGCGGTTGATCGGCGCGCCGATGTTCCTCGGCGGACGCGCCGGCTCGACGGTGCTGGGCACGGCGAACGCCATGATGGCTGCGGCGCTGGCCGAAGGCGTGACGGTAATCGAAAGCGCGGCGTGCGAACCGGAGGTCGTGGACCTCGCGAATTTCCTGAACGCGATGGGCGCGAAGATTTGCGGCATTGGAAGTCCGACTGTCACGATCACCGGGGTCACGGAATTGCACGGCGCGGAACACGAGGTGATACCCGACCGCATCGAGGCGGCGACGTTCGCCATTGCGGCCGGCGCGACGAACGGCGAAGTCACACTCAAAGGGGCGCGCGCCGACCATCTGCACGCGGTGATAGACAAGCTGCACGAGGCGGGCGTGGAGGTTGAGCGACGCGGGGTAAATCTGGTTGTGCGGCGCAATGGCCGTCCGAAATCTGCGGACGTGACGACGCTGCCTTATTCAGGTTTTCCCACCGACGTGCAGGCGCAAATGATGGCGCTGATGACGCTCACGCCCGGCATCAGCATTATCACGGAGCGGATTTTTGAATCGCGCTTTATGCACGTGAGCGAACTGGGGCGGCTGGGCGCGGATATTGAGATCGAAGGGCCGACCGCGATAGTGAAAGGCGGCCGGCCATTGAGCGGCGCGCCGGTGATGGCGAGTGATCTGCGGGCGTCGGCGGCGCTGGTGATTGCCGGCCTTGCCGCCAAGGGCACGACGCAGGTCAACCGTGTCTATCACATTGATCGCGGCTACGAGAACATTGACGGCAAGCTGCGCCAGTTGGGCGCGCGCATTCAACGAATCGAGGAATCGTGACCAAAGTCATTGCTGCCTTTGTCATCATCGTGGTGCTGTTTGGCGGCTACCATCTGTTTCTGTATTGGGAGAAGGTCAAGAACGAGCAGGAGACGGAACAAAAACAGGCGGCGGCCCTGGCAGTGCAGGGCGAAAGTCTTCCCGGAATGCCCTATCAACTCGAAGCAAGCTTGAGAGGGGCACAACAGAATCCCGCGACGTTTCGCAAATGGCTCAAGATCTACGGCAAGTCACTCCAGGACCCGCGCAAGGCATGGATCGAACTGGACTATTGCGTTTCGATTGCGCGGGAAGACCCGCCCGAGGCGAGGCGCATTTTTGGCGAAGTCAAAGCGCGAACGGGTCCCTCCTCGCCGGTCTGGCCGCGGGTGAAGGCGCTCGAAAAAACGTATAAATAAGCAGCTGATTCCGCGCGGTGCAGCGGCTTCGCGGGCGTGTAATTTTTTCTGGTCATCATACGCTTGCCGTCTTAATGTGCGTCTGCGGTCAAAACAAACTTGTGGCTTATGGATATCGTCTTCAATTGTCCGAAGTGTGATCAGGAGTTGGCCGTGGACAGCTCCGGTGGCGGCTCAGAAATCAATTGCCCGGCTTGCGGCGAAAAGATTGTCATCCCGCAGGCGTCCACGAGGCCGCCGTCAGGACCTCTGGTCACGCACGATGCGTCCCACCCGGTAAATCCCATCGCCTCGTCGGCTGCGGCGAAGATCGAGATGCACCTCAAGGTGCCCGTCCACAGCAAACCCGGCGAAATGCTTATCGAAAAGCCGCTGGCGCCGCTGGAAGTTGCGGCCAAAGAGTCGGACAGGAAAATGCGGGTCAAGACGATCCGTCACACGGACTGCATCGAGGTGGGCCATGATAAATTCGACGAGGTGCTCTCGAATTTCCTGGCGAAAGTAGGCGAATCAAATGTCATCAGCGTCAACTCGATGACCTACACCCACATTGACATCGGCTCGCAGAAACTTTTGACGGACTACGCGGTGCTGGTGGTTTATCGGGGTTGAGGGAGAACTGATGCCAGGCGGGAGAACACGCGTCGGCCCTGCCGATATTCAATTCAAGGAAACGCGCGGCCTCTCCATTGAGTCCGTCATCGCGCTCTATCAATCGCTGGGCTGGTCTTCGGCGGAGAAACCAATCGCTTTGCACAGCGCGTTGCGGGGATCGCATTCCCTGGTCACGGCCTGGCAAGGCGGAAAGCTCGTCGGGTTGGGCAATACCATTTCGGATGGCCATCTGGTCGTGTATTACTCGCATTTGCTGGTTCACCCGGAGTTTCAAGGACGGGGAATTGGCACCGAGTTGATGCGCCGGCTCATGGAGCACTACGAAGGCTTTCATCAACAGGTGCTCGTGGCGGACGGGCGGGCGATTGAATTTTTCCGCAAATCTGGATTCGAGCGCGCAGGCAAGACTGAGCCAATGTGGATTTATGCCGGGCACGATCATTGAGCGCAGAATGCCGCCGGGCCGGAGTCACCCGCTTGACTTGCCAAAATTGCGCCGTTACCGTCGCCTCATGAATCGCCGCTTCGTTTGTTTGCTTCTGGTCACCACCTGCGTGGCGCTGGTTCCGTTCCGCTCGCCGGCGCCGCTGGTTTACACGCCGGGCGAAGGCTGGACCTATGAACCCGTTGGTGGCGAAGGCAAATGGCGGCGGGCCACGGCGAAGGACCAGTTGGCCGTTGCGGAGGCCGCGTTCAAACAGGGGGACTACAGCCTGGCGCTCAAGGCCGCGCGCCGGGTCGTCGCGGTTTTCCCACTGTCCGATCACGCGCCCCAGGCGCAGTATCTGGCTGGCCGCTGCTACGAGGAGACACATTACGACGAAAAAGCTTTCGCCGAGTACCAGAAAGTTCTGGAAAAATATCCCAAGAGCGAAAATGTGAAGGAGGTATTGCAACGGCAGTACGAGATCGCCATTCGCTTCCTGCAGGGCCAATGGTTCAAACTCTGGGGTTACATTCCCATGTTCCCGTCCATGGACCGCACCGCGGGGATGTTTGAGAAAATCGTCAAAGGCGGTCCGTATAGTGATGTGGCGCCGCACGCGCAATTGCGGGTGGGCGCGGCGCGCGAAAAACAGCGGCACTACCCGGAAGCCGTCAAGGCGTACGAACGCGCCGCCGACCGTTACCACGATCGGCCGGTAATCGCCGCCGACGCGCTGTATCGCGCGGGAATCTCGTACCGGAAGCAGGCGGCCACGGCCGAATACGACCAGAGCGCGGCCGGGAAGGCCATCGCCACATTTACGGACTTCATCACGCTCTATCCGGATGACCGCCGCTCGCGCGAGGCGGAAACCATTATTGCATCGCTCAAGAACGAACAAGCGCGCGGCAACTTCGCCATCGCAACGTTCTACACGAGATACAACAAATGGAACGGGGCGCTGGTCTATTACAACGAGGTTTTGGTGCAGGACCCCAATTCGCCTTACGCGGCCGAGGCCCGGAAGCGCATTGATGACATTAAAAAACGGATGCAGACGGCGAGTAAATGACATGCGCATGCCTCGATGCATTTGGATAAGCTGCCTCGCCGTCGCCTTGAGCGGATGCGCCAGTTACAAGGTCGGCCCGACGAACGGACTCGCCGCCGGTGAAAAATCCGTCCAGATCGTTCCCTTTTCCAATCAGACGCTCGAGCCGCGCCTCGGCGACGCGCTGACGGGCGCATTGCGCAAGGAGCTTCAGCGGGACGGCACTTACAAACTCGCCACGCATGATGCCGGCGACATCGTGGTGAGTGGGGCCATCGTCCAATACAATCGGTCCGCGCAAAGTTTTGTGGCCACGGACGTGATCACCCCGCGCGATTATCGCGTCAGCCTCACGGCCCAGGTCACGGCCCGGGATCGCGCGACGGGAAAGGTCCTGCTCAACAAGGCGTTCACCGGCAACACGCTCCTGCGCGTGACGACGGATTTGAGCAGCGGCGACCGCGAGGCCCTTCCCTTGCTCGCCACCGACGTCGCGAGGCAAGTCACCACCTCGCTGGCCGACGGAACTTGGTGAGACGCTGCTCCTGCTGAACTTATGAAAAGAATTCAGTGGCACACCACAGGCCAACGGTGCGTGACGATCAGAGGGGATTTTCCGAA
>CAZNOE010000210.1:0-8970 GCA_964574525.1 uncultured Bifidobacteriaceae bacterium | reverse complement strand
GTGAAAACTTCCACCGTGCCTTCCGTTCTGCCTTCTGGTAGAAAGGCGGTATGCAAGCCGACAGACAGACCTCAATGTCAAGCGCTCCATCTTCGATCGAAGTCAAATTCATCGCCGTGCTTCCTTTTGACAACGAAAGCCCAGACAAGGGCGACGATTACCTGGGCGGGCAGATGGCGGAGGAATTGAGCAGCACCCTGGCGAGAATCCCGGAGTTGCGCGTTCTGGGTCGCGACTCCGCCGCGGCGCTGAAAAGCGCGAAGGACCGGAGCGCAGCAGCGCAACAGCTCAAGGTCAGCGCTTTTCTGGCCGGCACGGTTCGCAAGTCCGGCAACCAGCTTCGGCTCACGGCACAGCTCATCAATGCCGCCGACGGCTCGCTGCTCTGGTCCGATGTTTACGACCGCGAGATGAAGGATATCTTTGGCATCCAGACCGACATCGCCGAGAAGCTCGCCGAAAAGTTGAAGCTCAATCTCACGGACACTATCCAAGCCAGTCTTGCCAGGAAAGCGACGAAGGATTTTGAAGCTTATCGCTGCTATTTGGAAGGCCGTGACTGGCTGAATCGGGAATCGGTGGTCAAGGCGTCTGCGTCTTTTCAAGAAGCGAGTCGTCTGGACACGAATTTCGCCCTGGCGTACGCGGGGCTTTCGGACGTTTACGTCCACGCGAACGCCAGTAGGGCCTTCCGGCTTTCGCCGCAAGAGACCATTTCCAATGCCCTGGTGCTGGCGGAGAAGGCAGTAAGATTGGACGACAGCTCAGCCGAGGCACACATCGCGCTGGCCAACGCCAAAAAGCGACTTTACGACTGGAAAGGCGCCGAGAAAGAAATCAAACGGGCTATCCAACTGAATCCGAATTACGCGCGCCTGCAAGTGAGTTACTCAAGCCTTCTCCGTGTGTTGGGCCGATTCGATGAAGCCATCGCGGCGAGCCAACTGGCCAAGACGCTTGATCCTTGGTCAGTGCAAACAAGACGCAGTTTGGGATGGACCTTCTTTGAGGCGCGCCAGCATAAGCCGGCGCAAAAAGAATTCGAGGAACTGGTCAAGTTTGACGAAAACTCCCGCCAAGGATGGGAGGGACTAGGGTCGTGTTTTGAGGTCATGGGCAGGCATGACGATGCGGTTGCCGCGTGGGAGAAGGCGCTACCACTTTGGGGTATGGCACCGGACAAGATCGCCGAACTGACTCAAGCCTATAAGTCCGCCGGTATGCGAGGTGTCCAGCAAAAGGAACTCGAGCAGATGCGGGATCAGGCGAACAGCGGCGAATATGTGGACTCTTTTTGGATCGCCGTGTCTTACGCCGAACTCGGAGAAAGCGATCAAGCCTTCGCGTGGCTGGACCGGGCGTATGAGGATCGGCATCCCTGGATGCCTCTGGTGGCAGTGCAATACCGGCTCCGCAGTCTTTACTCCGATCCGCGCTTTGCCGCCTTGCTCAAAAGAATGGGTCTGGTAATGCCGGTTTGGAAAAAGGGAACCGCAGATGAACTCAGATGAACGCTGATCCTTTCTCGCTTTCCGTTCATGGCATTCGCGTCGCCCGATAGAACAGTTTGGTCTCGGTGGTGGCCGCCGGATCAATGAGCGTTTGCCCGCTGGCCGGGATGGGAATCTGGCCGGCAAACTCCCAGTTCAACAGGTCACGGCTTCGCTCGATCCGCACACTCCGGCCCGGCTCACCGCGGATGGTGAACCGGAAGCCGTCCGCCGTGAGACTCAGCGCGGGCTCGAACCGATATGGGTTGAACTCGTAAGCGCCCATGTCGAACCGGGCGAGGCCGTCGTAATTGCCGTCCATGGGACGGGGCAGGCCGGTGATGTCGGTCGTGATGGTGCCGGTCAGATTCGTGCCGGTGTCAATGCAGGGTGAACCGGGTCGGAGTCGGAAGTCGCCATTCGCGGCGTCCACGAACAGCGGATCAGCGGTGATGTTGCCCACGCCATTGGTAGGAAGCGGGGTAGAGCAACAGTAGTTCAATACGCTCCAGGTCGTGTCGAAGTTCGCCCCGTTCGTGGCAGCGTTGAAATAGACGATGCAATTGCTCAGCGTGCTCGAGGCGGCCCCACCGCCATACTCAGCCGAATTGCCCGTCAGCGTGCAATTGTAGAGGGTGCTCTCATCAACCCCGCCGCCGGCCCAGCGAGCCGAGTTGCCGGAGAGTACACAGTTGTTCAGTGTGCCGCCAGAAGCCCCGCCGCCGCCGTCATACGCGGAGTTGCCGGTCAACACGCAGTTGTAGAGGGTAGCTTCGCATACCCCGCCGCCGTACCCTGCCGAATAATTACTGGTCAGCGTGCAGTTGTAGAGGATGCCGCCAGAAGCCCCGCCGCCCGCGCCGCCAAGTGGGCCTTCCGCTTTGTTGCTGATCAGAGTGCAGTTGTAGAGGGTGCTGCCGTATGCGCCCCCGCCAGGTCCAGATCCCCATTCCACCGCATAATTCACCGAGTTGCCGATCAGCGTGCAGTTGTAGAGTGTCCCGCCACAAGCCCCGCCACCACCGCCATACGCGAAGTTGCCGCTCAGCGTGCAGTTGTTGAGCGTGCCAGCAAACGTTCCGCCGCCGAAACCGGCCGAATTACCTGTGAGGTCACAGTTCGTGAGCATCCCTCCTGCTTTGCTCCAAGCTCCTCCGCCAGCTTGATCCCCCTGCATGTCTCCGGTCCAGCTAGTATGCCCGTTGGTCAGGGTGAACCCACTCTCGACAGCATTTGTTAAACCCAAGTAAGCGCAGCGCACCGCACCATCACCGTTCCCACGCTCGTCACCCGCTGGCGCTCGGGTACCCTCGATAATGGTTACTGCCGGCCCGGTGACGCTCTCCAGTCGGATCGGCTTCTCGATGGCGACCCGGTTGGACAACAGGTTGGTCCCCACCGGACGGCCGCCGGTGGCGTACACCCCGTTGGTCACCAAGACGGTGTCGCCCGGTGCCGCCGAGTCCACGGCGTCCTGGATGACCCGGGCGGCGGTGGCCCAGTTCGTGTAAGGCGGCGTAGGGCTGGCGCTGTTCACGTCCACGTAGCGCACGGTGGCCGAGGCGCTGGCAGCGGAGAGCAAGAGGAATGTGAGGACAACATCGAACATTGAACTGCCGAATGATTTCGTTTGATTCGTTTTCATGGTTTTGCCGTTTCAGCTTTCAGGTCATGGCACTCGCATGGCCCGATAGAACAGTCTGGTCTCGGTGGTGGCCGCTGGATCAATGAGCGTCTGCCCGCTGGCCGGGATGGGAATCTGGCCGGCAAACTCCCAGTTCACCAGGTCACGGCTGCGCTCGATCCGCACACTCCTGCCCGGCTCACCGCGGATGGTGAACCGGAAGCCATCCGCCGTCAGACTCAGCGTTTGCTCGAACCGATACGGGTTGAACTCGTAAGCGCCCATGTCGAACCGGGCGAGGCCGTCGTAATTGCCGTCCATGGGACGCGGCAGGCCGGTGATGTCGGTGGTGATGATGCCGGTCAGGTTCGTGCCGGTGTCAATGCAGGGCGAACCAGGGCGGAGTCGAAAATCACTGTGGGCGGCGTCCACGAATAGCGGAGCATTGGTGATGTTGCCGACCCCGTTGGTTGGCAACGGAGTTGTGCAGGAATAGTTTAACAGCGTGACGACATTCTCGCCCCATACATCTATGCCCGCGAAGTAATTCGCCCCGTTCGTGGCGGTGTTGGAATAGACGATGCAGTTGTTCAGGGTGGCCCGGTATATCCCACCGCCAGAATTTGTCGCTGAGTTGCCCGTCAGTGTACAGTTGTAGAGGGTGCTGTTGTAAGCCCCGCCGCCGTAGTAGCTGGCCGAGTTGCCGGTCAGCGTGCAGTTGTAGAGCGTGCTCGAGTCCGCCCCGCCGCCATACCCAGCCACAGCCGAGTTGCCGCTGAGCGTGCAGTTGTAGAGGGCGCTGTCGGATGCCCCGCCGCCCTCGTAGGCCGAGTTGCCGGCCAAAGTGCTATTGCTCAGCATGCTGTAATAAGCCCCGCCGCCGGAGGGAGCCGAGTTGCCCGTGAGCGCGCAGTTGTTCAGTGTGCTGAAAGCAGCCCCGCCGCCCTCTTGGTCAGTCCAGTTGCCGGTCAGCGTGCAGTTGTAGAGGGTGCTGTCAGCAACCCCGCCGCCTACGCCTCCAAAGAGCCCTCCCCCCGCTGTATTATCGACCACTGTGCAGTTGTAGAGGGTGCTTCGGCATGCACCGCCGCCAGAGGATCCACGAAACCCGCCAACCAAGTTGCTCGTTAGTGTGCAATCGTAGAGCGTACCACCATAAGCCCCGCCGCCGCTAGCCCCGCCAGGACTGTTGACCAAGTTGCCGGTGATGGCGCAGTTGGTCACCACGCCCGAATTCTCACAGAACACCCCTGCACCCCGATCACTGCCTCCGTTCGTCAACGTGAACCCGCTTACCACGGCATCATTCGCCACATAAACACACCGCACCCCGTTGGTCTCCCTCTCCCCCTTAATCACCGTCACCTCCGGCCCATTCGCGCTCGCCAGCCGGATAGAGTTCGTGAGTACGACGCGACTTGGTTCTCGGTATACTATCACTGGCGGTTGCTGGTTCGTATCAAGTACGGAGACATCCCTCTCTCCCACCGCATACACCCCGTTGGTCACTAAAACGGTGTCGCCTGGGGCCGCCACGTCCACGGCATCCTGAATGACCCGGGCGGCCATGGCCCAGTTGGTGTAAGGCGGCGTGGGGCTGGCGCTGCTCACGTCCACGTAGCGCACGGCGGCCGAGGCGTCGGCAGCGGAGATGAGGAGCAATGTCAGCGCAACATCCAACATCCATCGTCGAACATTTAACATCGAAGTGGTTCGCATTTGTTTCGTTTTCATGCGGTCAGTTTTGTTTTCATCGTTTCGCCTCCTCGGTTGAGGGGTGGAAGACAACTGCAAACCGATTCCACAGAAGCAAACGAAGGGAACGAAGACTTCTTCCCCGCTCCGTTTCCTTTGTTGCCTTCTGTCCAAATTACTTGCTCATGGATTCGATTCTTAACGTGGCAACACGGATTCAACAGAAGCGAGCGAAAGGAACGGCGGGCCCCCCAACCTTCCCGCGTTCCCTCCGCTGCCTGCTGCCTGACTTTGCAGCTTCGTCATGCCATATCCCTCTACCGCGCCGGCGGCGGGCGTTCCCGCTCGCGGGCAGAGCGATTACTGTGTCTTCAAGGCCTTGTAGAAGCGGCGACCCTGGGGCGCCGGGACAAGGTCTGTCCAGTAGGCCGTGCCATTCGCATCGGTCGTGATGTTGGTGAGGACAGTCCAGCCCGCGGACAGATCATCCGAAGCGTGGATCTGGTAGGTCTGATTGGTATCCGCTTTGAGGGTGCCGGTGAATCCGGCGGGTGTGGCTTCCAAGGCGAGCACCGGTCGGCGTGGTTCTGTAATGATGAGCATCCGGTTCGTGGCCACGTTGCTCAGCTCCTGCACTGTGCCCGAGGGCCACTCGATGCGGAGCGTGGTGATGTTGGTTGCATTGCCCAAGCCAAAGTGGGCGAGCGGTCCGCCGCCGTTGATGGGATCGCCACCGGAAGTGATGTCACGGCGCTGCCAGCGGGTTGCCCCAGCGAAGGTGGCTTGCACCCGGACCTTGGCACCGGCCCCTTCCCGGTTGGAGGTGGTCCCCACCAACTTGACCTTCAGCCAGGCGTTCGAGTTGCCATTGTTGTGGTAGAGGTAATTCGGCACCAAAGCCGTCCCCGCATCGTTGCCGTTGGGCACGAACAGGTCCAGGAAGCCGTCGTTGTCATAATCAAACCAGAGGCCCGCGTACGATGCATCTGGTGATGTTAACCGGTCGGTGACGACTGAGCCGTTAGTGATGGCGGTGAACGTGCCGTTCCCGTTGTTTCGGAACAGAGAGTTTCCGTGGTCGGTACCATAATAGGTCATGAACAGATCCAGGAACCCGTCATTGTCGTAATCGCCCCAGGCGACCCCATTGTAGTTGCCTTGGATGGTGATGCCGACCGACGCCTGCTCGAAGTTGCCGCCTCCCAGGTTTCGATAGATGGCGCTTTGTCCACCAAACGCGCCCACACACAGATCAACGCGTCCGTCGTTGTCGTAATCACCCCAGCCAGCCACCAGCGCAAGCCTTACGGCCTGGGTTATCTGGTTCGTCACCGCCACGAATCGCCCGCCACCAGTGTTGCGGTAGAGAAGGCACCGACCAAGATTCCTGGCGGGCGCAGCCACGTCTTCCCATCCGTTGTCATCGTAATCCGCCCACGCGGCGCCACCAAACGTGCTCGCGCCCACAATGGCCCCCACTTCGCCAATGGTCTTGGCTTGGAAGGTGCGCCCGCCCAAGTTGCGGTAGAGCCGATTCAGGGTGCCGTTTGCGGCGGGGCAATACAGGTCTAGCAAGCCGTCATGATCGTAATCAACGGCACTCATTGACCATGCGTTCACGGTCGCCAGCGGCACTTGTGTGAACGTCCCATCGCCATTGTTGTAGAAAAACACCGCGGGGGTGCTGGCGCCCTTCGCCGAGAAGAAATCAACTCGCCCATCGTTGTCGAAATCGCTGCAAGGATTAAAATAATAGTCCCCGACCGGCAGCGGAAAGGTGCTGTTGGTGATGCTGCTGAACGCACCGTTACAATTGTTGCTATAGAGAACGCTGCGGCCCACGCGATATCGGCCGATAAAGATGTCCAGGTAGCCGTCGCCGTTGTAATCCCCGACCAGGCCACCATAGGTGGAGCCCAGGTCAGTGCTCCAAGGCGCGGCGGTGATCTTGGTAAACTGCGTGTCCACCGTGAGGATCGCCGTTCGGCTGTTGGTGAAGTTGCCGCTGGCGTTCGAGACCATAGCCACATAACCACCGGCATCAGCTATCGTGAGGTTGGAGATGACCAGTATTGTATTCGTGGCGCTAAGCAGGTTGGTCCCTTCGTGCTGCCATTGGTAGGTGATCGGCGGGTTGGTGGAGTTGGCAAATACCCGGAAGCTCACAGTTGCCCCCAAACTGGCGTTCGTGTTCAAAGGAAAGTTGGGATTAGTAATGAACGGGTCTTGCCCGCGGGCAGTCAGGAGGCAGCCAAACAGATACAAGGCGATGGTGGGTAGCCAGGTATTTGAGTGGCGCTGGAAGGGCCAGCGCGGGCGACTGCGTTCGACAGTTTTAATCATTCGGTTTGAGTTCATTTCTTTGCCTTTCGGTTGTACGAATTCTCTTTTCACTGGTTGATTGCGGCGCTCATGCAGAGTCATCAAGCTATTCACGTGACGAGCAGGTCCGGCTTAACAAAGAAAATGAACTCGTGATGCGTGAGGCGTGATTCGTGGCTTGTGGTTCGCGGCCGGCGACCGTCGGTCTTTGTGGCACACTTCCCATCCCAAGTGTTTTCGCGTAGATTGAACCCATGCAAACGCTGGCCGAAGACACTCACCCGGAAGCCGAACGCGTGCTGATCGGATTGCTGCGCGCCGCCTCGCCCGCCCGCAAGATGGCCATGCTGCTCGACGCCAACCGCACCGCGCGCGCGCTCGCGATGACGGGACTGCGTGAACGCTATCCGCACGATTCCGCGGCGCGGCTCCGCCGCCGTTTGGCCGACTTGTGGCTAGGCCCCGAGCTGGCCGCCAGGGCCTACGGTCCTTTGCCAGAGAATGAGTGAGGCCGACACAGAACTGCTGGCGGCGGTTGCCCGCGTCGTGGCGGCGTTCGATGCGTTGGGCGTTGATTATCTCGTCGGCGGTTCGGTCGCCAGCAGCGTCTTCGGCGAGCCGCGCCAGACTGTGGATGCCGATTTGGTGGCGCGCCTCCTCGGGCGACACGCTGAGCCGCTGGTGGGCCGACTCTCCACGGAGTTCTACACCGACCTACCAGCGATCCTCGCCGCCATCAAAACGCAAGGCTGTTTCAATCTCATCCACCTGCAAACCATGACGAAGGTGGACGTGTTCGTGCGCTGGCGTGACCCGTTCGGCCAATCGCAGTTCGCGCGACGCCAGAAGAAGTCGGTGGGCCAAGCCGCGCCGCTCGAATTGTTTTTCGCCTCCGCGGAGGACACTGTGCTGGCAAAACTCGATTGGTATCGCAAAGGCGGTGGTGTCTCAGACCGCCAATGGCGCGACCTGCTCGGCGTGCTCAAAGTCCAGGCGGGCGCGCTCGACCGGACCTATCTCGTTCACTGGGCCGCCGAATTGCGTGTGGCGGACCTCCTGCGACGCGCGATGAACGAAGCGGGTTTGGCGGAACGCGAGATCGGCTGAGAAGACGCCCCGTGTTGCTCGATGGAAAGAATGCAAACGGAAATTTCTTGTTAGAACTCAGCCCCTCATTTCGTGTATAGCTTGTGCAGGCCGTTTCATTACCAGCACCGTCGCCGCGTATGCCCGAACCATCGTTCGACCCGATTCCTACGCGGCACAGTTTGCTGAACCGGCTCAAAGATTGGGGCGACCAGTCGAGTTGGCAGGACTTTTTCGACACGTACTGGCAGTTGATTTACAACGTCGCTATCAAGGCCGGGTTGTCGGATGCCGAGGCTCAGGAGGTCGTGCAGGAAACTGTCATCGCGGTGGCGCGGAAGATCGGGGAGTTCAAGGCGGACCCGGCGCACGGTTCTTTCAGCGCGTGGCTGATGCAATTGACGCGCTGGCGCATCGCCGACCAGTGGCGGAAGCGCGGGAGAGTTGGAGTTCATGCTTCAGCATGTCCGCCGATGCAGGGAATCCAAGGCACGCTGAAGCGTGAACTCCAACGGGACGACACCGATGCCACCGACCTGGTTGAACGCATCCCGGACCCGGCGAGCATGGCGCTCGACGCGGTTTGGCGGGAGGAATGGGAGAAGCACGTCATGACCGTCGCGCTGGAGCGGGTCAAACGCCAAGTCAGTCCGCGACAGTTTCAAATGTTCGATCTGCACGTGCAGCAGAAGCTGTCAGTGCAGGAGACGGCGCGCACGTTGCAGGCAAGCGTGGCGTCGGTGTACATGGCCA
>CAZNOE010000209.1:0-8970 GCA_964574525.1 uncultured Bifidobacteriaceae bacterium | reverse complement strand
TAGCCACGGTTTGGAGAGATGGCCGAGTGGCTGAAGGCGGCGGTTTGCTAAACCGACAACGCACTTGCGTGAAAACACCCCAAACACGCATCAACGCCGCGTGAATAAAGGCGACAATCGCACTCCACAGCAAACGCACGAAATGGCCGGAAAGCGCACTGTTTCGCACTTTTTGTGTTGCACGTTGTTGCACGGACAGCGGAGCGGTTTTGCGAACCGTTGGCGTTTTGCTGTCGGGGTGCAGAGGAGCCGTGCAACACCTGTTTGTTGCACTGGTTTTGGCAGTCTGGTCGTGAGCGTCAGCCGTGCGTCCGCGTCGCTGGCGCGGCTGTGGCGTGCGTTTGGATTGCGGGCGGGTGTTTGTGCTGTGACGGACTGCGAACGCTCTGAGGACAAAAAGCGTGCGCGTACGGAGCCGCCGGGCTTCGCGCTCGACTTGGCTTGGCCGTCGTGAGAGTGTCGGCACTGATGAACGGGGACAGTCCAGACCAGACGTGGACGGTATGCACGTGCAACACTTGCTCTGGCCACTTGGAGTTTGACGCATCCCGCACTGGTGAGACGATTCAATGCCCGCATTGTGGAATCGAGACGGTGCTATTCATTCCCCAAGTCCACATTCCCCAAATCCGCGTTGGTCCGCCGCCAGAGTCGGAAGAAACGCCGCCGAAACCCGAACCCAAGAAGGCGGACATCATCAAACATACTGCGTACAAAGATACTGGCGTGGAGGGAGAATTGGTACTCACCCAAGTTACGCAGTCCGGCCTCTCCAACGAAATAGCCGAACAGCTAGAAAATACGGGAAACACCATTTTTGGCCTTGGAATTGCCGGCGGATTCATCGCTTTGTTTGTCGCGATTGTTCAAGTGATCATGAGTATGGACACCAAAACGGGTGATCCAGGCACTTGGTTTGTCGTCGGCGTCGTGGCCATGGTACAGGGCTTTGTGTTCCGTCTATTTTGCAGAGCCGGAGCAGAAATCATCTGGCTGCTTCAAGACTCCAACGAGAGTAAGCTCACCGGCAAAATCATCCAGCGTTCTGTTCACCACAGCTACAAATGCTCCCTCTGTAACGCTGCCGCGCAACCCGCTCAGGTTCGTTGCTCGCGCTGCGGTGCGGAGTTCAAGCCGTGAATCTTCTCACAGAAAACGACTCACGATTAGGCTGAAGGGGGCATCGTCGGGAATTTGGTTTTGCGCCGTTCCCTGCAATAGTCGCGGTAGCGCGTGTCCAAAGCAGCTAAGAAGTCGTCACGGGAACTGCCAGCGGGGAGTCGGTTGACAATCAAGTTTAGTGCCCGCATGTAATTCGCATGGTTTCTGACCTTGTCGCGGGGGGCGCTTTCTCTGTCTTCCCAGCGGAGACAGAGCAATTTCTGGAGTTCCTCAGACGGCATCGCCGAAGACTTGAGCCAGCACGCGGTCGGAATCAGCCTTGCTCATGCGCGGCGCAAGGAAAAGCCGCTCCTTCTCGTCGAGCGATTCGACATGAGCGTCGATCATCTCCCCAAGGTGGGCAACTGGCGACTCCGCATCTTCCGCCGCGCTCGCGTACCTCCGGCCATTGAGACGCAGCATAATCAGCACTTTGCGATACGCCTCCAAATCTTTGCGGGTGGGTTCGTCGAGCAGCTTTTCGTCCTCAAAGTCCGTGAGGCGGGCAACATCGTCGCACCAACGGCGGACTTCTTCCTCCATTTTCCACACAAGATGCTGGTGAAACTCGTCCAGCATTCCAAGGGACGCACTCATAGTTGCCGTCGCGCTCATAGTCTCTTAGTTCGTTTCTGTTCTTTTCTTTTCTGTTTCTGTTCGGATGGCGGCCTCCGCCTCTCAAGCAGCGACGCCATCCGTTTGTCAGACTCACTAATATATTAGCCTGATATTAGCCTTTGCAACAGACAAATCTGCAAGTCACGCCTCGCGCAGTGGTTTGCGCTGCCATTGCTGAAATTGCTTGGCCAAGTCGCGCCAATCGTTTGCATTTGTCGTCTCGCTTGAATGGGTTGGCGCTGCGCATTCGCAAAGAATCGGCCCGTGTTCACCTTCACCACATGCTCTGCCCGCGTGTCGCTTCAAAGCGGTCCCGATAAGGGCGCGCTTCAAACGCAAAGGTGCTTTGTGTCCGTGTCAGTGTGCCAAGTACGGCGTCGGCTCTGTCGGGTGACGACAACCCACGGCTTCGCATGTCGGCTTTCGATTCGAGTGTGAGTCTGCCCTTGGAGTCGGGCCAGCCGCGCCGACTTGTCAGTTGCGCGATTAGCTCCGGGTCTGGCGGCAGAATGATTTCGTTTTTCTCAATCCGCGTCCGGGCTTCAAACCAGGTTTCGGCGGCAAGGTTGCTGTACGCTTCCGGCTTGCTCGCGGGACTGCCGTTGTTCATGCGCTGAATCCGCCAGCCGCTTTCGGCGAGCCGGTCGCACACGGGCCCGCCAAGTCCGCCTTCATCGCCGCTGATTTGCGAAGCGGCCAAGCCTTGCTCTTGGAATAGTTGAATGAAACGGCCAATCCCTTTCATCGTGTCTTGCTCGCGCCACGCGGCCACAATCTCAACGCGGTTGCCACGGCGGACGGCCAAGACATTTTCATCGCCGCCTGCCGCGAAGTCGGCGAACGCGGCAACGGTGCCGTCGTCAACGAACGTGGGCGGACTGGCAAGGTTGCGTTCCACGAATTGCAACGGGATAACGCAGCCGTCAGCATCGCCCGTCATAAACTCGCCGAAGATCATGCTCTGAATCAGCGGATGCTCGCGGCCGTACTTCTCAATCTG
Organism: uncultured Bifidobacteriaceae bacterium; assembly: GCA_964574525.1. GTDB lineage: Bacteria > Verrucomicrobiota > Verrucomicrobiia > Limisphaerales > JADLHS01 > WYBW01. The sequence goes on along the minus strand of CAZNOE010000209.1, from coordinate 6,191 downwards.
TGAATCAATCCACTCGGCTTTGATGTGCGGGCAGTCGTAAGCAGTGACGACGTGTTGCCGGAAGAATTTCCGTTTCGCGTTGAACGCAGCGTGAAAGAATCCAAAGCAACCGCCCGGTGACGACATGAGCAAGAACCGCGTCGGCGCGCATCGTTCCACCGCTTCAAAAATCGCGTCAGGGATCCCCTTGGCTTCGTCGGCGACAATCAGCAGGTGCGGATTGTGCCAGCCTTCAAACTTGTTCGCTTCGTCGGTGGCGAAGCCAAAGATTTTCGAGCCGTTCGCCAGCGTCACGTCGGTTGCGTTGAACACGCCGCCCGGAAATTTGCCCGCGTGTTTGTGAAGCGTCGGAAAAAGTTGCTCGCTGACTTGGCGGAAAACGCTCGCGGTGCAAATCGTGAGTGAGCCGGGAAATGCGCTCGCGTTCCAAAGTGCCGCGCTTGCTCCGCAAACGGAAGTCTTGCCGCTGCCGTTCGCGGCTCGCAACGCAACCGCGCCGGGCAGGTTCAAATCCCAAAGGACTTTTTCCTGCCACGGATAAAGTTTCACGCCCAGCACGGCCAGCGTGAAGCCAACGGGCGTTGTCAGGTATTCGGCAAGTTCGGGCATGGCAATGTTGTTTCGTAACGGCGGCGAGCTTCCGCGATTTCACCCAGGACTTGCGGACTCACGGTGACGACGCTTCGCCGGTCGCTCGCGTCAACGTGAACGCTGAAAAATCCGGTTGACTTGTGCCCGTCCAATCGCTCGAAAAGCAAACGCGCCGCTGACACGTCGCCAGCAATCGCGCTTTCAACGATCGTACGGGCTACGGCTTCAAGTTTTTCCGGTTCCTTCAGCAGCAATCTTTGAAGCGCACTCGCCAAGCTGACGCTGCCCTTGCGCTTGCCAGCCGGGTTGCCGCTCTGTCCCTTCCGCCAACGATACGCGGGAACGGCGGCGGCACCGCGGACGCCCGGTGTCGGTGGTTCAAGTGTTGTCATAGTCAATCCGGCCAAACGTGGCGGCTCGCGGCTGTCGCAAAGGTAAATTCGTTTTCCGTTTCGCTTCGCGGACGGATTGGCGCCGGTGACGGCGAACAAGACCGGGCGAGCAACCGATATTGACTGACCGCGCGCCCGTCGCGGCGCAGCGTCTGGTTTACGATCATGTGGCCCAGCTTTCGCAAGTCGGCAACCCGGCTGTGAACGCAAAGCGAGCCAGACAGTTCGTGAAGCTCAAGCGCGGAAACCCACCGGCCGTCGGCGGATTGAAGCACGGCGAGGATTTGCTTCGCCTGAGTCATGGCAAACCTTTCGTCATGGCTGTTGTGTTCATTTTCAAAACGGCTCGTTGTCGTGTGCGGCTTCTGACTTCGCTTCGTTCGCAAGCCAGCGGTAGCGGGCCGCGAACTTGTTCGGAACGTAAGCGGCGGTTTTCAGCATCGCGCCCAGCTTGGCGAGCTTGTCCCGAATCTTGGCCGCGCCGTTGCCCGTGATACCCAGCCGCGCCGCCAGGCTGTCGCGCACAATCGGAAAATCCGCCGCGCCGTCTTGCTCCGCCTTCCGGCCAAAGCTCCGCACAATCCGAAACGCATCGCGCTCGTTTTCCGTTTCCAAACAGGCGAAGATTTCCCGCTCCGCTGTCGAAAGACTTTCCTGCCATTGGCTGTCGAGTCCCTGCCAGTGTGCTTCAAAGCTCGCCAAGTGTTCCGCTTCGCCCGCATTCGTCGAAACCGTCTTGGTTCGGAACTGCGCTTCCGCCAGCCGTCGCGCAACCGCGTGTCCCGTCTGGTGAAACACTTCGCCAACCAAACTCCCAAGTTTCCCGTTCCGGGTGCCGGTTGCGGTGATTCCCAACTTTTGAAGCAACTCCAATTCACGGAAAAGGAGAGACGGAGAAAGAAACCTTCTTTCTCTATCGGGGAACCCATTTTGCAAACCGTTGCAAATCAAAGGGCGGTTTTTTCGGTTCCCCGATAGGACGGATTCAAGGGAACTGCGGTAGTTTTCCCAGACGATTTCCGAGCAAGTTTCCGTGCCAGGATTCCAGCAACCGGGCGCACGCATACCCTTGCCGAAACGCGACGGCAGACTGTCGGGCGGAAACATTTCGCACACGCCAGCGGCGACGGGTGCGCCGATCGTTGTGGCTACGGATTTCAACAGCCGGATCCATTCGCCGGTGTCGTGAAAGTCGGGAGAGATTGCCCAGACGTGCCAGCCGCCGCTTCCCGACGTTTCGAGAATCACGGCCAAGCCGGGAGCGTTCAACAGCACACGAAACGCGGCAAAGGCCAACTCGCGCGCCCGGTCTGCCTGCCCTTCCTCGTGTGCGTCGAAATCCATGCCGCCCCAGCGCGATTGCTGGCGGTCGTTTGTCGAATAAGGAACAAACGCCAGCCGCGATTTCGGCGAACCGGAAATGCTCTGCCAACTCCAAGAGATGGCGCGGCCAACTGGCAGCCGTTTCGATCTGACGTATTTCTTGCATCCGTGCTTGTCCCGAAAGCCCATGACGAAATGCAATCCGCCGTTGCCGTTGTGCAAGTGCTCGCAGAGTGAAGTCCATTCGGCGCGAGTCCAAACCGCGTCCGCTTTCTTCGCCTGCCAACTCAACACGGTAAGCGGATTGGCGCCGCTGACATGGCCAGCGCCAGCCCGCAAGTGAAGCCGTTTCGCCGGTCGCTCGCTTCCGATTTCCGGCAACTGGAAAATGGAATCCACGGCGGTCAAAGTTTGTAACGCACGCGGACGCACGGCCCCAACGCGAGCGCGGTGACGGTGCCGTTTTCGTTGGCGAAAAACCAATCGCCTTCGGGCGTCGCGTCGCCGGGCTTCCGGTCAAGTGCCGCGCGAAGTCGCTCGCGTCGCTCCCGAATCTCGCGGCCAACTTGTTCAACCTCTGTCGCCGTCATTTTTCTTTGCGTTGTCATCATGTGTTTGGTCTTTCGTGTTAAGGGCGGGACGCGGCCTACTGAAAAGCCGCGCCCCGCTTGGCCACGCGCTGCCGGTCAAGGAGCGCAATGGCAAAATTCATTTTGCATCAAGCCAAGGCGTCGCGCCTGATAGCAACCCGTCAACCTCGGCCAACACCTGCCTTGCGGTTTCCACCGGTCGTTCAAGCGTCGGGAACAGACGCCAAAAACACGACATGAGAACCCACAATTTGTGAACGGCGGCATTGCCATTGACGGCTTGAAGGCGGGCGCCCGGGTCAGGAATCATCGGCAGAAGCTCGGCCTCGATTTGATCGCGCAGCTTCAGCATTTCGGGATTCAGGAAAACGCGCATCAGATCCGGAAGGGTTTGGAGCAACTCACGAAGCTGGCGAACGAGTGGCGGCAAAACGTCGTCATTCGGAATGCGCGCTTTGATGATGTCCAACTTTGTTTGCTTGGCGGCGAGTCTGCCCAAGGCGTCGTCGTCGTCGGTGTTAATCGAAACGCGGTCGCGCTCGATCTCGGCAACCAGCAAGTCGCGTTGTTCGGCCCCGTGGCGAATTGCATCCGCTACCCTGTCGTAGCTGGCGAGCGCGTCGCGCAAGGCTTCGGCGGCAGCGCGAAGATTATCGGCGGCGTTCATCGCACACCTCCACGGCGTTGCGTGCGGAATTGATCTTGCATCCACGCATCGGCTTCGGCGACGCAAATCCGAATCCGGCGGGAGCCGATTTTCAAATGCGGCAAGCCCGACGCAATCAGGTTGTCAACCTTGCGAGTTGAAAACTGCCAGCGTTGGCCAAAGCCGCGCTTGTCGGTGAATGGTGACGCCAGCGAAGTTTGGCCGGTGGCGACTTCCGGCGTTACGAGCGAGTTTGTTCCGTTCATGGTGCGACTATGCCGCACCATGCGCGAAAGAATTGGTGACTACGTTCCGCGCTTGCGAGTCGCCTTATTTGGCCCGCGCTTGTCGGGTGCGAACGCAATCGGCAGCCGCTTCAATTCGCGGCGCTCATAGCTGGCTTCGTCATGTTCCTTTTTCGGCACGCCCAGCAGTTCAAGAAACTTCGCTCGCGTGACGGGCCATTCAACGTCCGGCGAGATTGCGTGCTTGGCTTCCAACACACGGGCGAGCCGCAGAGCCTTTTCGTGGAACGGGTGCGCGTGTTGCCGCGCTTCGTTGTGCTCTCGAATCCGTTGCACAATCGCCGCGAAGTGTTTCAACGGTTGCGGGTCCACTGTCGCCAGCGAATCCCAAAGCACAGCAGCGAGCCGGGGCGCAAGCCAACGCTTCGCCATTCGCACACGGCGACGCTGCAAGGTCTGCGCGACCTTGCGGAGAGTGGCAGCTTTCGCGGAGGGTGCGAGCGATAGTGCTCGCTTCAAGCTTGCAGCGAGCGATTCGTGAACGTAAGAGCAACGGGTGACAAGGCGGGCCATTTCTTTGCCGTGCGGAACGGCGACGCACGGGCCCAGCATCGCAGCGTAAGTTGTGGTTTCCGGCGCGCCGCGCCGCATTGCCTTGAGCGATGAGCGTTTCATGCCGTCAGGCGTTGGCGGCAAGGCTCGTCACGTTCGCGGGTTGCTCCGGTGACACGGCGAACCACTTTACCGCGTCGGCGGGTTTCACAAGTTCGCGGTAGTGTTTGAAAACCACGTTCGGTGAGTTGCCCGCTTCAAGCGCAACCTGTGCGGCGTTCTGAATTTCCGCGAGCCGGTAAGAAATGAAGCTGTGGCGGCAGCCGTTGTCTTTCCACTTCACGCCCGACGCCTTCACCGTTGCGGCCCGTGCGTCCTGCAAATCGTTTTCGTTCCCTTTCCAGATCAAACCGCTTTGCTTGGCGTAATCCGCGAGCCAAGCGGCCAAGTTCGGTTGAATCGGCACCAGCCGTCGTGAGCGCGTCTTGGCCTTGTCGCTGCCGATGTGAATGAAGCCGCCCGCAAGATCAATGTCCCGCCATTCGAGCCGTTCAACTTCAGCGGCCCGCAAACCGGCGAACGCGCCCAGCGCAATACACGGCAAAAACTCAGCCGGAGCCGACGCAAGCAACTTGGTGATTTCCGTTGGCGTGAAAATCGCAATCTTGCCGCCGTTGGGAACCTTGACGCGCTCCACTTTTTCAACCGGGTTGTCGTTGCAATGGGAACGTGCGGCGGCGTGTTGGAAAAGCGTGTTCAGCACCACGCGGAAATTCTTGTAGTTCTGCGGAGCGAGCTTCAAACCGTCCAACCAGTCTTGCACGTCCGCTGTCGTCACGTTGACCGCGTCCATTTTGCAGTCGTCGGCGAAGCGATTTAATCTTGGCCGCAAATCCTTCAGGTAACGCGGTGACGCTCCACGGGATTCTTTGAGCTTCAGAAACTCGGCCACAAGCTCAGGCACGGATTTCTTGATGATTTGCTTGTGCCGTGAACGGTAGAACTTCAGGGCGGGCACAAGGCTTTCCAAGTCACCGCCCGACTCTTTGAGCATCTTCAGGCAGTCCGCGACTTTGGACGTGGCATCGTCAACCGTGACGCCGTAGGGCTTCAACCGGGCGACGGCATTGGCGTATTCAAGGGCTTGATCTTTCGTCATGCTCGCTGCCACGTAGTCGCGTGCGTCAAGCCGCTTGGCGAGCGTCTCCGCTGCCGCTACTGCGTCGGCTTCGATCTTGTAGGAATCGAACCTGCGCTTCTCGCCGTCCGCGTAGTTGGCAACCATGAAGGCGAAGTTGCCTTGCGGAGTGCGGCGCCGATAGACGGGGACCATGGCACGGCCAGGTTGCACCTTGCGGGGCCAGCTTTCGCCTTGCTTGGCCTTGCGTGACGAAGTATTTTTCATGCGTGTCAGCGTTGCATACTTGTTGCACGGAGTCAACTCCAAACGCAAACATGCGACACAGAAACACAAGTTTATCCCTTATTTGACGGGCAAAACGGAGAGATGGCCGAGTGGCTGAAGGCGGCGGTTTGCTAAACCGTTATACGGTCAAAAGCCGTATCGGGGGTTCGAATCCCCCTCTCTCCGCCAACCTTCATTTCCAGTCAATGTCCGCCTCTCCGCGGCGCAGTGAAGCCGCAACCAAATCGTCCTCGTCCTCCTCCTCGTAATCGAAACCCGAAAAATCGAGGACGACGACGAGAACGAGGACGAGGAGAAACAACTTCGCAGAACGCGACGATTTTTGGAAATAGCAGTTCTGGAGGCGATGACTTTCGTGTGACTGGTTTGCACAGGGCAGACGCATCTAAATAATTTCTGAAAAATGGGTTTGCAAGTGACTGACGG
>CAZNOE010000208.1:0-8998 GCA_964574525.1 uncultured Bifidobacteriaceae bacterium | reverse complement strand
CGCGTTTTCATCAGGGCAAGTGGACGCGTTACACGACGACCGAAGGGTTGGCCGGCGGTAGCATCAGCTACCTGCTCGAGGATGGGCAGGGTGATCTTTGGATCGGGTCGAATGCCGGACTCATGCGCGTAGCGAAACAGGTGTTGAATGATTTCGCCAGTTTACGGACCAACATGATTGCTTTTCGCGCATACGTCGAGGCGGACGGTCTGCCGACGCGCGAATGTTCCCAAGGCTCTCAACCGGCGGCGTGTCGCACTCATGATGGCAAGCTTTGGTTCCCGACCACTCAGGGTTTGATCTTTGTTAATCCCGCTGAGTTGAAGCCAAATCAATTCCTTCCCCCGGTGGTGATCGAAGAAGTGCTGATTGGAGGTCGCGGATCGAACAGCAATGGTGTCCGGTCGCCGGGACTGCAATCGGTGACTGTCCCGCCTGGCAAGGAACGTCTGGAAATTCGTTATACAAGTTTGAATCTTGCCGCTCCCGAGCGTGCGCGCTTCAAGTTTCTCATGGAGGGTCATGAGACCGACTGGACCGACGCCGGCGACTCACGCATCGCGCGCTACCCCAAGCTGCCGCCGGACAAATACACCTTTCGCGTGAAGGCCGGCAATGAAGACGGCGTGTGGAATGAAACCGGCAGTTCACTCGCCATCATCGTGCTGCCGGCATTCTGGCAGACCTGGTGGTTTCGCGGACTGACGATTGCGGTGCTCTTGATCGCCGTCGTCGCTGCGGTCCGCTACGTCTCCACGCAAAATCTGCAACGCCAACTCGAAATGTTTCGGCGACAGGAAGCCGTGGAAAAGGAGCGCTCGCGCATTGCGCGCGATCTTCACGATCAACTGGGCGCGAACCTCACTCAGGTCGCGTTGCTCGGCGAGCTGGCCGAGAGCGACAAGGATTTACCCGACGAAGTCGAGGCCCACGCCCAACAGATTTCCCAAACGGCGCGCGAAACAACACGCGCGCTTGACGAAATTGTTTGGGAGGCCAATCCCTCGAATGACACGCTCGACAGCCTGATCACCTACGCCTGCAAATACGCGCAGGAATATCTTGCCCTGGCGGGGTTGCGCTACCGGCTGGATGTTCCTGAACCGTTGCCCGCCGTGCCCATTCCGCCGGATGTGCGGCACAATGTGTTTCTCGCTTTCAAGGAGGCAGTGAACAACGTCGTGAAACATGCCCAAGCCTCGTCCGCTCAGGTGCGGCTACGATTGGAACCAGACCGCTTCACTTTGGAAGTCCAGGATGACGGTCGTGGCCTGGCCGGCGGCAACGACAAAGCCGGAAGAAATGGATTGCGCAACATGCGCAAACGTATGGAGGATATCAGCGGCGATTTTTCGGTCGGCCCGGCGGCGGAAGGCGGCACGCTGGTTCGCCTCACGGCGCCGCTCGGAAAACGCTGATCAGACCATGGCCATCACCGTTTCCATTGTTGAAGACAACGACCAATTGCGCGGCACCCTGGCGCGCGTCCTAACCCGCGCGGAAGGATTTCAGTGCCTTGGCCAGCACGCGACCGCGGAGGTCGCGCTCGAAGCGTTGCCCAAGGAACGCCCAAACGTCGTGCTGATGGACATCAATCTGCCCGGCATGAGCGGCGTCGAATGCGTGCGGCAACTGAAACAACTCCTCCCTGAAACGCAGGTGATGATGCTCACCGCTTACGAGGATACGGAGAATATTTTTAATTCGCTGGCCGCGGGTGCGAGCGGATACATGCTGAAACGCACCAGGACCACCGCGTTATTGGAAGCCATTCGCGAGGTGAGCAAAGGCGGTTCTCCCATGACGACTCACATCGCGCGCAAGGTGGTTCAATCCTTTCAGAAACCCGCCGCCTCCGCCGATCCCGCCGAGAATTTATCTCCGCGCGAAAAAGAGGTCCTTGATTGTCTCGCTCAAGGTTTCCTTTACAAGGAGATCGCGGAGAAACTCGGCATCAGCTACGAAACCGTGCATACCTACATCCGCCGGATTTATGAAAAACTCCAGGTCCGGACGCGCACGGAAGCCGTGGCCAAGTTCCTGCGACGGTAAGAGCGTTTGCGAATACGGGACTCTTGCTCCTCCTCGTCCTCGTTCTTGTTCTCGTCCTCGATTTTTCGGCGGATTTCAAGGACGAGAAGGAGGAACAAATCAGCTTTGAGCGTTTTTCCCACAACCTCTGAACACAGCGCCCGGAATCAACGATTGGATTTCAACGCGCGCCGCAAGGCAGGTTCAATCGCGTCGGCCATTCTAACGAACCCCAAATCCGTCGGGTGCGTTCCATCCACGGTCGCTTCGCCATCTGCACCGAGCAGCTTGCTCGCAGAAACATAAAACAGCTTCTTCTCGCCGGCCTTGACCAGTCGTTTGTGGATTTCACCGAGCTTCGCATTTGCGCTTGAAAATCTTTTCCGGCGCGCTTCAACAAAATTTCCATCTGCGTACTCGACGTTTTCCACCATCACAATCGGCGTGGCCGGGTGGGCCTCGCGCAGAGTGCGAACGAGGTGTTCATACCGCTCGGCAACGATCTCCGCCGTCATGTTCGGCAACGGATCGAGAACGTAAACCGCCGGATCGAGTTCGGCGAGGAGTTGGGCCACCTCCGGCTCGCTCAGCGCGTTGCCAGAGAAGCCGAGATTGATCGTCGGCCAATCAAGATAGCGTCCGAGAATGGCCGGATACGCCATGCCCGGACGCGAGGCGCAGCCACCCTGTAATATCGAAGTACCGTAAAACACAATTGGCTTCACACCGGGAAGTCGCGGGATGCCCCGCTCCAAAGCGGCACCTTCGGGCACTCCGATTTTCACTTCCTGCACGCCGTTGTAGAGCGGCAGATATAGCACATACTCGCGCCGCCCCGGCTTGAGTCCTTTGACCAGCACCTTTTCCTCGACCGTCTTGGCCGGACGACCATTTCCCACCCAGTGCCAACGCCCCTGCTCTTTCACATACAAATCCAAGCCGCTAACCCCCGTGGCCGGCATGTGCGGCATCGCCAGCGCGTCCCGACGCAAGGTCCATCGTGCGGAAATCGTCGTTGCGTCCGTCACAAAACGCACGCACATCCCGGCGGAATCGTGGGCGAGGTTCCACACATTCTGCCGAACCTGTGTTTCCGCGCGCGCGGGCAACCGGTCATAAAAATCTTTGGTATCTGACCAACCCTTGCCCTCGATTGCCAGTTCGCGCGCGTCGCGCCAAAGAAGATTGGTCTCCAAGTTGGACGCCTGGCCGAATGCACCACATGCGCAAAGTACAAGGGCGAGAGCGAGCAGAGTGACGTAATGATTTTGACGGAAAGAAACCTCGCCAAAACGACTGTAGCGGCGCTCTATGAGCGCCGGAAGCACGCGGATTTCCTTCGGAAACAACGCCGGTCGCAGACCGCCGCTACAAGGAGAACCTGTTTTCCAGAAATCTCGACAAATCATGATGCCCTCGAAACCAGTTTGAGATTCATTTCAACAGATACATATCCAGCCGCCGAAAGAGAATCTCCGCGCCTTCCGATTGCAAAACTATCTTTCCCGCGTGCGGAATGGCGTTCGTGCCTTCGAGCGTTTGGTGGCCGTTGATCTTGATGCTGACCTTGTCTCCGTCACACAACACTTCCATTTGATTCCATTCGCCGCGCGGCTTCTCGATTTCGTTCGGTCCGCGAAAACCAAGCCGGTCCTCCCACGGATTGCGCCCGGGCCGGTCGAACCGCGCGATCTTCGGACCTTTCGTTTCGCCCGCGACCGTCAAATATGCGCCGCTCACCACGAGAATGTCCCCCGTGCCACCTTCGATGATTTGCGCTTCGATGGACTTGGGCCACACCGCATCCGCGCCGCCCATGTGAACGAGGATGCCGCTGTCGCACGCGTTGGTCAGGCGCGGCGGCCAGGTTTTTTCACCCCACTTGAATTCCGCCACCAGCCGGTAATTCGCATAGTCCTGCTTTGTCGCAAGATAGCCGTAGTGCTGCCCGGAGATACGCAACACGCCGTTCGTCAGCGTGAACACGTTGTCCGGGTCCTGGTCCACGCCGAGCTTCTGGAGGTATGAATAAAACGCGGTGCGATCCTGTTGCAACAGACGAATCGGCGGCGGCTGTTGGCCGGGGCATTCGCGGTCGGCGCAGAACAGGAGCAAGGAAATCAGCGCAACCGAACCAATGAACCGCGGAGTGTGAGTCATGAGCGCCAATTAAAGGACCGCGGTACAATATCGCAAGCAGGAAAGCTCGGCCCATAAAACCGTTCCTGGAAAACTCTTTACAAGGACGCCTCGGATTTGCTTCTTTCTGACCAGTCAGCCCGGATACCAAAAGCGTCCGAGCCGGCTTTTCAAACAAGAGCAAAATGAAGCGGACCTTCATTCTCGGATCGCCCCTGGCCATAAACCTGGCGTTGGTTGGTTGGTTGGTCTTGGGGCTGACGCAGCAAAAGGAAGTCCTGACTACTGCGCACATCGGCCCGAGAGATCAAGCCACTGATGTCACCTCCACCGATCGAAAGGCGACTTCCCAAGGCACGCGTGAGCCGACAATCCGTCGCGGGAATGCACCAGCACCCGCCACGCCTTTTACGCAAGTGTATTCCTCCGACCTCAAGCGGTTCGCCGCCAACTTGCGCGCGATTCACTGCCCGGAAGAAACCGTCAGGGACATTCTCACGGCGGAAGTGCAGCGACGGTTTCATTCGCAGGCGGATGGCTTACGCCAGAAGCCCGGCGATCATGTGCCCCTTGGCTGGTCGTCAAAAACCACCGAACCAAGGCTACTCCAGCGCCGCCAGCAGGCTGCTGAGGTGGCGCGTGAGCAGGCTGCCATGCTCCGTGACGCTTTGGGCTACGACGTACCGGTCTCCATGCCCCTCTATGCAATGACGAAGAGCGATCAACTCTTCGAAGCAACTGTCGCCAGCGTGGAACTCGAGAAAGGCCGCGCACTTCAACAGGTCCAGGAAAAATACTGGGCTGGCGTTCTGGCTTTGCAGCAACGCACCAAAGGCTTCTGGCTTTCAGAGGATGTCGCTGAATTGGAAAGACTGAAGGCCGAACGCAAACAAGCGCTTCAAGCTTTACTTCCAGCCCAATAATTGGTCGTGAAAACGTCCCTGCTAATTTGGATTCTGACGGCCACGGCGGTGGCGCTGCTGGCGGCCAATTGGCAGGTGCGCCGGCCACGCGCGGCGAACGCGGATGCCGCGCTTCCCGCAGAGGAAAACGCCACCACTCCTGCCAAAACTGAAGCCACGGCGGAACCGTCAGCATCCGCGCCTTCTTCGGCTTCTACCGTTGTCCCTCATCCGGTTGTCAAATGGGAAACAATCGAATCGTCCGACTACAAACAATATGTGAGCCGGCTCAGATCCGTCGGATTTCCGGAGGAATTGATCCGCAGCATTGTTATCGCGGACATGAACAAGCTCTACGAATCACGCGAACAAGCCTTGAAACTCAAGCCTGTCCCGTATGACGCGCCGTTTCTCCAGCGCCAGACGAATCAGATCACCGGTGCTGATTGGGATCGTGTCAAACAGTTGTGGCAATTGCAGATTCAGAAGCAGACGGCTCTGCAGGATATTCTCAGCTGTTACGTACCGAGAGAGATTTTGCGAACACCCCGATCGCTGAACTACGAATCCTATGAATATGCGATCGGCCTTCTGTCGGAAGAAAAGCGCAACGCCGTCCAGTTGATCCAGGAAGGCTACGTCCTCGATGAAGCGATCAGCACGACCAGCATGACCAATCGGCCGGCAGAGTTGGAAAACTATAAACGCCTGCGCGCCGAGCGCGACGCCGCCATGTTGAGGACTCTTACGCCCGAGGAATTGGACCGTTTCAACATGAACACCACGCCGGCGGGCACCGAACTGGCCCGGCGCGTTATCGGGATGGAGCCTACCGACGAGGAATTCGAGACAATGTTCAAAATCGTCTATAAAAACTGGCTCGACACGGGGGGCGTTTATGGCCGCTGGCGCGCGATCCGCGTGCCGCCCGAACAAATTGCCGCTGCCGATCAGGAAATGAACGCGACCCTCAGGAGCGCGCTAGGACCTGATCGCTTTCTGGATTACCAAATGGCCTCCAGCGAAACCGGCCAGCAACTCCGCCACCTTGGCGCGCGATACGATCTCTCGCGCGAAACGCTGGCGCAGGCGTTCGAATTGCAAACGCAGGCGGACCAGCTTAGCAAGGCCAGGAATATCGTCAGCTTCAGCACCGATGGGGGAAAGACAGTTCAATCGCCTGCGCAGCGTCTGCAGGAACTGCAGAGCCAACTTCAGCAGGTCTTGGGCCCGGTTGTGTGGTCGGCGTGGCAGGATGGCAGATATCAGAAAGTCAACCTCGACCCGTAGGTGTGAATCCTAAGAAGATCTGCTAACTGTCGATACCGACATGAACACCGCGCCGCTGCCGGCCCCCCGGCGCGAGCGCCGTCTGCCGCTACAAAGGCATCTACCGTCTCCACGACGAGCAAGTCAGCCAATGGAGCGACGTAGCCAGCATCAGCGTTATGGGTTAAACCCAGCGTGACTTCACCCAACCCGAGGTGGCCTCAACCGCCGCACCTGGTTTTGGCAACGAAGGCACCGATTGTCTTGACTGGCGTTTTCTAAGCGGACGCAAGTGCGTGAAGTGAGAACGTCGTGAAGGGATCATTCCTTCGCATTTGCACAGTCTCAGAGACACACAAGGTGCAGCCGGAATTCACGCGATGAGCGAATCGTCGTACGGCTTGCGCTGTTCGCGCGCCAGCCACTTGTTCGCTTCCTTCGCGTGCTCGCCCGCGAACCGCAGGCAACAACCGTCTAACAACCGTCTTGATGTTCGAGGCCAACACGTCTAGTGTTCGTCCATGAGCGCCAAAGACATTCGAGACCTGATTCGGGTCAGTCCGTTCAAGCCTTTCCGCCTGCATCTGGCCGATGGCAAGAGTTTGCGCGTGTCGCACCCGGATTTTGTCATCGCCAGTCCCGAGTTGGCCGTGGTCGCCAACGAACTGCCCCAAGGCGTGCCGGGCGAACTGAATCTGATCCCCTACGAGCACATCGTCCGCGTTGAGTTGCTGCCCCGGAAAGCCGCCAAGGCTGTTTGAGGTGCCCTGCATTGCTCACGCGATAAACGAATAGTCGTACGGCTTGCGCTGCTCACGCGCCAACCATTTGTTCGCTTCTCGCGCGTGTTCACCCACGAACTCTTCCTTCTGCGGATTCCATTGCAGCCTCAGCCCGCCCATGCGCATGGAAATGACGCCGATGTGCGCCACGGTGATGGAACGATGTCCGATTTCCATTTCCGCACTCGGCGCTTTGCGCGTCCGGGCGCATTCGAAGAAGTTGCCCATGTGATCGTCGCTGCGGTAAAGCCGGATGGCACCGTCGGGCAGCGGCTCTTGCAACAGTTCCGGTTTGCTCGCTTCGATCTTCCCGCGCGTCACAAAAATCCAGCCGTCCGGCCCGATGAACTTCACGCCATTCGGGTTTCGTTCGTCGGTCACCGTCATCTTCACGCCGTTGGCGTATTGGTAGTGAACCACGTACAGCGAGGCGGTCTCGAATCCACCCGGAATCATTTCGACGAGCGACTTGCCCTCCACCTCGACCGGGCCGCTCAATTCGGTGCCGTTGCCCCATTGCGCGATATCGTTGTGATGCGCTCCCCAATCCGTCATCTGGCCGCCGGAAAAGCAATACCACCAGCGAAAACTCCCGAACGAACACCGGGCCTCGTAGCTGACATTCTCCGTGTCACCGGATTTGGTCACTTTGCGCACGCCGACGTAGTCCCGCATCGGTGCCTGGCCGACGAAGAGATCCCAATCCAACGTCTCAGGCACGGGAATCCGCTCGAACGGCCCTTCGCGCGGCCCGGTGGGCAGACCGACGACCATCTCCTGCAATTTGCCGAGCCTGCCGTTGCGCACCAGTTCGCACGCGAGGCGAAAATTCTTGTCGCTGCGCTGCTGGCTGCCGACTTGAAAAATGGTTTTGTGCTGGCGCACGGCTTTGACGAGATGCTTGCCTTCGTCAATCGTCAGCGTGAGCGGCTTCTCGCTATAGACATCCTTGCCCGTTTTCACCGCCAGCAGATTGACGAGTGTGTGCCAGTGATCTGGCGTGCCATTCACCACCAACTGCACATCCGATTGTTCCATCAGCTTCCGGAAGTCGCGGTAAACCTTTGGCTTTTTGCCGTCGCGACTGAATTGACTCGCCGCGCTCTCCGCCCGGCGGATGTCCGCGTCGCACACCGCGACAATGTCGCCCAAGCGTTGCGCGTTCGACGTATCGCCTCGTCCCTGGCCACCGCAACCGACGAGTGCGATGCCGGGACGGTCATTCGCTCCAGGCCGTTTGGGAGCGGGAGCCGCGGTTGCCAGTTCGCGCTCGGTGAACCAGCCAGGCAAACCAGTCGCCGCAGCGGTTGCGAGAGATGTTTTAAGAAACCGCCGGCGTGAAACGTAGAATGATCTTGAACTCATGCCGTCATTGCATCGCGAAGAACGCGCGCGGTCAAGATGGATCTTGAAAGCAAGCGTTGGACTGTTTTTGTCCGAGCTGCTGTGATTGATTGAACGCATGGCAACGGGTCAGCTCTGGCTCTTTCCGCCGCCGCGGCCACTGGTGGAGCGGCTGGGCGAAGATTTTTTCCATCAATTGCCACCGCGACCGGGCGTTTACCTGATGTGCGCGGCAGAGGCGGGTGTGCTCTATGTGGGCCGGGCGAAGAATCTGCGGCGGCGCTTGTCGAGTTACCGCGTGGCGAATCCGGAACGCTTGCCGCGCCGGATGATCCGCCTCCTGCATCGGGTGACACGTATCGAGTACGACGAGTGCGCAGACGAGCTGGCGGCGCAACTGCGGGAGGAAATGTTGATCTGTGTGCTCGCGCCCCGATTCAACCAGGCGGGCAAAGTGTGGCCGATTTAGAGTGATACGAGAGACGATCTTTTCCGAAATGGCAGCTTGGTAGGGCGCGTCACTCGGTGCGC
>CAZNOE010000207.1:0-9000 GCA_964574525.1 uncultured Bifidobacteriaceae bacterium | reverse complement strand
GCGTGCTCGATCAGATGCGGAAGCCAAAATTCGTCGTGGCCGACACGATGGACCTTTGGCTCAACATCGCGCTGCCGGATTTGCTGAAGCTGCTCAAGCGTATTGACGGCTTTGTGCTCAACGACAGCGAGGCGCATCAGTTGACGAAGGAGGACAACGTCTTCGCCGCGTTGCGCAAGATTCACAAGCTCGGCCCGAAATACGTCATCATCAAAAAAGGCTCGCACGGCTCGATCCTGTCCGGGCCGCGCGGTTTCTTCCTTTGCCCGGCCTATCCGCTCCACAAAGTCTGCGATCCCACAGGAGCAGGCGATGCGTTCGTTGGTGGAATGATGGGCTACCTGGCGACCGCACGCGGCTCGGTGGACAAGAATATTCGGCGCGCGATGATCCACGGCAGCGTCGTGGCTTCGTTCTGCTGCGAAGGCTTCGGGTTGAACCGGACGACAAAGATCAAGCGCGCCCACATTGACCGGCGGGTGAAGGAACTGGAAAGGTTGACGCAATTCTAGAACGGCTATAATGGCGCAGCAATCATGTCGGCCGACGAAGAAGCTGCTGAAAAACCAGTCTCCAAGGCGCAATGGTTTACCACGACCCACTGGAGTGTTGTTCTCGCCGCCGGAAAAGAGTCGTCGCCCCCAGCCAACGCCGCGCTGGAACAATTGTGCCGGACCTACTGGCCCCCACTGTATGCTTACGTGCGACGCCGTGGGTACACCGCTCACGATGCGCAAGACCTGACCCAGGGGTTTTTTGCCGTGCTGCTGGAAAAGAATTACGTGGGCCTGGCATCGCGCGACAAGGGCCGGTTTCGCTCCTTCCTTTTGGCGGCGCTCAATCATTTCCTGGGCGATGAAGCGGACCGCACGAACGCGGCAAAGCGCGGCGGTGGCACGCCACACATCTCCCTCGATGAGCAAGTGGGCGAAGACCTTGTGTCCTTTGAGCCGGCGTCGGATCTTACGCCGGAGAAGGAGTTCCAAAAGAATTGGGTGATCACTTTGTTGCGCCAAGGATTGGAGCGGCTCCACGAAGAATCGCGCGCGAGCGGAAAGGACACCATTTTCGAAGCGTTAAAGCCGTTTCTGGAGGGCGAAGCCAGTTCCGGCGAGTATGCGGGCGTGGCGGTGCAATTGGGAATGACGGCGAACGGGGTTGCGGTGGCGGTGCATCGCTTGCGCCTAAGATATCGCGAACTGGTGCGGGCTGAGATCGCCCAAACCGTCGCCACCCCGGAGGATCTCGAGGATGAAATCCGGCATTTGTTCGCGGCGCTGGGTTGAGAAACGAAATTTCTCCCGGCGCTCTGGAAGAATTGGCCCAGCGACTGTAATAGTCGTCGGCATTTTCCGTTGTAATGCTTGAAGCGCCCGCTGATGGATTCGATTGCCATGGATAAATTGGTCGCGAGGACCTGCTCAAAATGCGGCGCGAGATTTTCTGGACGCGCCTTGGAGGGCCTTTGTCCTGCTTGTGTGGCGCGCCGGACCTTGGCACCGGAACTGAGTTCGGAGCAATCGCAAGTTACTCCCGGCGCGCAGGCTACGCCAACGAGGCCACGTTATTTTGGTGATTACGAACTGTTGGAGGAGATCGCCCGCGGCGGAATGGGCGTCGTTTACAAGGCGCGACAACTCAGCCTGAACCGCATCGTCGCGGTGAAGATGGTGCTGGCGGGTCAATTGGCCAGCCCGGCGGACGTGCAACGGTTTCGCTCCGAGGCTGAGGCCGCTGCGAATCTTCAGCATCCGAACATCGTGGCGATTCATGAGGTGGGCGACCACGAAGGACATCATTTTTTCTCGATGGATTACGTGGCCGGCAAGAGCCTCGCAGAAGCGGTTGAGGATTTGGGAGCCAACGGCGATTTCAAGAGAGCCGCGCTCTGGTTGAAGATCATTGCCGAAGCCATCCATTACGCCCACCAGCAAGGCACACTGCATCGCGATCTCAAGCCGTCGAACATTCTGATTGACGGTCTGGAGCAACCGCACGTCACGGATTTCGGACTGGCAAAGCGCGTGAAGAGCGATTCGGATTTGACCGTGTCGGGGCAGGTGCTCGGCACACCGAACTTCATGCCGCCCGAGCAAGCTGCCGGCAAACGCGGTGCTGTCGGCCCGCAAAGCGATGTCTATTCGCTGGGGGCGATCCTCTATTTTCTGCTGACGGGAAAAGCGCCTTTTGCCGCCGATACAGTGCATGAGACGCTGCTTCAGGTGATGAAAACCGAACCGGCGCCACCGCGATCAATCAATCCCGCCGTGCCTCGCGATCTGGAAACCATCGCCCTCAAGTGCCTGGCGAAAGAACCATTGCGTCGGTATCAATCAGCGCAAGAGTTGGCTGATGACTTGAATCGTGTTTTGCGAAATGAGCCGATCCTGGCGCGGCCCGTTTCGAACGTGGGGCGGTTTTGGCGAACCTGCCGGAGACACCGCCTGGTCACCAGCCTGATACTGGGATTGGTTTTCCTGCCGATCGTGGCCGTTCTCCTGGCTGGACGCTACTTGGGCAGAACAGGGTCGTCGTCGCAAATGAGCGTTGGTCCTCGGCCCATCGCCGCAATGCCAGTGCGCAGTGGTAACGGAGTTGCTGGGATCATTGATGGGAAAATCTATGTCACCAGTGCTCTTATCGGCGAAGGTTCCTATCGCAAGCTCTTTCATGTTTACGATCCAAAATCCAATTCCTGGAAACCGCTCGCCGACAGTGCGGTCCCGCACCCGAACGCTGCAGCAGGGGTTATTGATGGGAAGTTTTATGTTGCAGGAGGCATTGGTGGAGAGAATTCTGGTGGCATTCTGGAGGTTTACGATCCCCGCTCCGGCGTTTGGAGTAAGAAAGCACCCATGCCGACGCCGCGGGAAAATTGCGCGGGCGCGGTAATCAACGCCAAGCTTTATGTCGTGGGCGGCTGGGACGGAACGAACTTCCACGCAACGATGGAGTCGTACGACCCGGCAACGGACAAATGGGCAAGCGAGCCGCCCATGCCGACCGCCCGCACCGGATGTGGCGCAGCCGTGATTGACGGCGTCCTCTACGTGGTCGGTGGCGCGACGAATGGGTCAGGTCATCTGACCATTGCGGTCGAAAGCTGGAGGCCAGGTGGGAATTGGACGAATCGCGATCCGCTGCGGGCGTCCGTAGCGGCTGCTTTTGTGGCCGGGCTGAACGGTTCGCTCCATGTTGCCGGCGGCAGGGGGCTGACGGGTGAGACGGCCGACATGCAGGTCTTTGTTCCTGATTGGAATTCTACAAACGGCATTTGGAACTGGATGAAACCAATGCCCGAAGCCAGATACCACGGCAGCGGTACGGTCGTGCTCGGCGGCGAACTTTACGTCTTCGGCGGCTGGCGCAGCAAGTTTGGTGGCGGCGGAGGACTGCCACACGCGAACGTGTTCGTGTATAACCCGGTACTCAATTCCTGGCGCTGATCAGCGGACTCGCCTTGAGATCCGCCAAAGGCGCAACGACTGCCCTTCGCTCCGTGCCGGCTCTTTTTCTGAACTTTTCCTGTAATAGCCGGCCGCCTTTTCCCCAGTAAGGAGTAGAAGTCTAAACTCTGAATACATCTAGTAATGGCGATGAAAACCAGAATACGGTCGGAAATTATAAGCGTCCTAGGCGTAGCCACCATTGCCAGTCTTTGCTTGCTGGCTACAATAACCAGGGCGGTGGAGGCGAAAACGGTTCCAGGATTCGGCCAACTGGTTGACCCGATTGGCGACTGCACGGTCACAGAGAAGGATGGCAAAGTTCTTCTTACCGTTCCTGCCGGCAACCACAATCTCAGCGGATATTACCCGACCAACAATCAAGCACCACGAATTCTGAAGGAGGTGGAGGGAAACTTTACGGCGACTGTGAAGGTTTCCGGTGAATTCAACCCGCCTGCCCGTCGAAACGCCAACGCATTCAACGGGGCGGGCCTGCTGATTTGGGATAGCGTCAGGGAATTCATTCGCGTCGAGCGGAACGTCTGGGTAACGCCCGACAGCAAACACCTCAGCTACACGCCGCTGATCGAACACTGGAAAAACGGCAAGAATATGACCTCACGGCCCGGCTCCGAGCGGCCATTTTGGAAAGGCAAATCCACTTTTTTGCGGGTCAAGCGCCAGGGCGATGAGTTCACCATCGGTGTGAGCCACGACGGCAATCAATGGCTCGACATGGATACGGTCACAGCCAAGTTGCCGCACAAAATCAAAGTAGGAATCGCGGCCATCAACAATTCAGACAAGGCGTTCACGGTTGAGTTCTGCGAGTTCAACTTGGCGAGCAACGAATGACCCACAAAACAAAATCCGTAAACAATCAAACTATCGAATGAAAACAACAAAAGTCCTAAACGTCTTAAAAACGATCAGCACGTCCTTGGTCGCAATGGCGGCCATGGTAAATCAGCCGGCCTTCGGGCAAAGCGGCAGTTGGAGCACAAAATCGTCAATGCCCTTCGTCAGTGCCGACGCTGCCGGGGCGGTCGTAGGCGATGTCTTTTACGCAATCTGTCAAAACCAGCCCCATCTTGGTGAGCCGTCTAGGCTGCTTGCTTATGATCCCGCGACGGATAGTTGGGTGTCGAAGTCAGCGATGTTGGTCCAACGCCACACGGTGGCTGTTGGGGTTGGTGATGACAAGATTTACATAGCTGGCGGTTGGGATGGAGGCTCGGATCGGGGGGAACTGGAAGTATATGATCCAACAAGCGACACTTGGACTCTCAAGACTTCCATGCCGATGCCGGTCAGATGGCCGGCAGGCGCAGTGCTGAATGGAGTCTTCTATGTGACTGGCGGAGCCATTACTTATCCGCAACCCGCCATAACCCTTAACACCGTTTTTGCTTACAATCTGGTTACCGATACATGGAGCACACGAGTTCCCATGCCCACAGCCCGCGCCGCGCATGGAGTGGCAGCGATTAATGGGATTCTTTACGCTGTCGGAGGTAGTAGTGCGGCAGACGAAAGATTTTCCACTTTGGAAGCGTATGATCCTGTCATTGATGCGTGGACGACGAAGGCACCAATGCCTACCGCTAGGAATCAAATAAGTGTGACCGTATTGAATGGGCTTCTCTATGTTGCTGGCGGCACGGACGCGTCCGGTTATCTGGCCACCGTGGAAGTATATGATCCGGCGACGGATTGCTGGGCGACAGTCCCCTCCATGCCGACCGCACGCGGAAACCCGGCCTTGGGGGCGCTCGGTGGGAAAATCTATGCGGCGGGCGGCTATGACCCAACCAGCGGCAGTCTTTCTGTCCTCGAAGCCTTCACGCCCGGCACTGAAGCGCCCTTGAACTTCGTAGGATTCCTCGCGCCAATTGGCGGCGCTGATTCTTCCGGCGGAAGCTTTGCGAGTCCTTTGCGCACGTTCAAAATGGGCAGCACGATTCCGGTGAAGTTCACCGCCTCATCCGCCGGCTCGCCCGTGCTCACCGGCGTTCACACACTCCAAGCCATTAAATACAGCAACGCCACAACGTTCGGCGCGCCAATAGACGCCACGCCGCAAGGGGCCGCGACGCCCGGTAATCAGTTTCGTCTTACTGCTGATGAACAATGGCAGTTCAACCTGGACACCAAAGGGAGCGGTATGAGCGCGGGCATCTGGCTGTTGGTCGCCACACTTTCGGACGGAAGCGAACATAGCGCGTGGATTCAAATCAAGTAAGGCGTTGGGTGATTTGATTGCGGCGCTCGCGGGAATCGAAGCCAGCGGTTGGGCTGCGACTCTGCGAGCGCTGAATTACTTTGGATTTGGATCGTGAACAGTTCCTCAACGTCCAGCATTAAGATCGTCTCGCCGACGATTTTGAAGCCTGCTTTTCTAAAACGCGAATGAGGTGAAGATGATTCACGCCAGCGTCACGGCATGGTTCTGTTGCGAAGGATTTGGGTTGAACCGCACGACGAAGATCAAAGGGACGCACATTGATCGGCGCGTGAAGGAGTTGGAGAAGCTGACAAGGTTTTAGGCTTTCGTTCTCGCAGCCCGCAACAGGAGAATAGTCGTCGTTCTCAAAAGAGTCATTGCACACGCGTTCGGTAGAACCTCATGGTGTTGGTTGCCTTGGTATCGGTCACTTGCATTACGGCTCCCGTGCTCATAAGAGTCCGCACCGTTTGCCAAAGAACCGGCGGCACAAGATTCGTTGTCTGCTCGACCACGTAGGTGACGCCGGGCTGTCCGGGAAACGTCAGACTGAAGTTGGTCCCGTTTAGCCCTCCCACTGTGAGTTGCGGTGATGCTAGCGGCACCACATGCACGATCAAGTTGGTGGACACGCCTCCGATGTTGTCAGCGTTATACGCGGTGAATGTCACGTTGTAGTCGCCTGGGTTTGTCCATGAGTGCGAAGTCAGGTAGCTCAAGTTGGTGAAGACCGGTCCGTCACCAAACGACCATTCCAAGCGCGACGCGCGACCGAGAACCTTGCCAGAGAGAAGAAGGACGCCATTGGCCACCACATCCGGATACCCCGCCGTCAGACTCACGGACAGCGGACCGACGAGGGCAGATTCCAAAACCTCGTCGCAACCTATTGAGGGCGGACTGGCCCACGGCTCGCCCTCGAAGTCCGTGCCGGTGACGGCAAGCATGCTGCCCATTCCCCGACAGGGCGAAGTCACCGCGATTATGAAGGCCATCCACCAGTTGCGGATCTGACCCAATGTTTCCGGTTCCGGAAGGCAACGGGTACGTACAGCAGTAATTCATATTTCCAAAGCCGCCGTAGTTTGCCAAACCGCCTGCGGTCGCTCGGTTGTTCCAGAGGATGCAGTTCACCATGGCTAGGATTGGGCTGCCTGGATAATAGGCCCCGGCTCCGGTAGATATACTGGCTGAGTTTTCAGTAAGAGTGCAACTGAAGAGCCGGCTATAATACGCACCACCGCCCAATATTGCAGAGTTCCGGAAAAGGGCACAGTTTGTCAGCGTTGCAATCCAAACGCCACCGCCACCGCTCGCGAAGTTGCCAGTAATGTTACAATTTAACAGCGTACTATAGGCGGCCCCGCCGCCGCTGCCGTTCGGGTTGACGTTGTCGGAGATCACACAATTCCTGAGCATACCAAAGTAAGCTCCGGCTCCGTTAACTTGGGCACTATTTTGCAGGATCACGCTGTTGGTCACTGTTCCGCCGGTCGAAGCGCACCAGACGCCGCCTCCAGATTGCATCGTGGCATTATCGCCGCTGTTGCGAGTGGCCCCGCCTTGCAGCATAAAGCCATTCAGCGTAGCTCCGTTCGTCAGCCAAGCGCACCGCACGGCTCCCGGGCCATTCATGCTCGTTGGATCCCATTGGCCTTGGATCGTCGTCACGGATGGCCCATTCACACTCCGCACAGTGAGTGCCTTATCCAGCGCGGCGCGGTTGGTCAAATCGCCTGCCTTCACTTTGCCGCCCGTGGCGTAAACGCCGTCGGTCACCCAAATCACGTCGCCTGCTGAAGCAGCATCAATGGCGTCCTGAATGTTTGTGGCGGCACCGGCCCAGTTGATGAACGGCGGCACGTGTCCGCCCGTCAGTGAGACAAACCGGTCTGTTGCTGAAACTGGCAAGGACAGAGAAGCCAACGCTAAACCACACGCGATGGCCAATCGAAAAGTGTTCATAGCAGCCGCTGGCAACGATCTTATCTGACGCTCGGAGCTTGCGCCTCTCGGTTCGGTTTCGTCAAGACTGTCCCACCCTTGACTGGGCAAGCGCCTGCCGATTTCAAATATTAAACTCGTCCCGCTTCTTCTCGCGATCCTTCTTGCTCATCACCTTCACGTTCGCATCTTCCTGCACGACGAGTGAGTGCGGCGGGATGCCGGGCAATTATAGTTCGTCGCCGGCCAGTGGCGGATTAGCAGGAACGCGGGCGAGAATTTCATCCACGCGCTGCCAGTTCGCGCGCCTGGCGCGCTCCGCAATGCTGAGGCGGGCGGGCGCGGCGGAGATTTGCGCTGTAAGCGCCGCCGCCACGACCTGATCCACGCTCACGTGTTGCCGTTCGGCCAATTCGTTGGCCTGGCGCACGAGCGAATCCGGTATGTCCACTTGCAAAGTCATGTTACACCGCCCTTATTGTCGCTAAAAACGCGCCGGGTTTCAAGACCTCAATTCCCAGGCTCGTGGCGGGCGCAAGATGCCGGGTGTTGTGAGTCACGATACGATTGGCCGATGACTCCAGAGCCAGTTGCACGAGCGGTTCGTCATCCGGGTCGGCCAGGATCGGATTCCAGCCCGGCTGCAAAGGCCATTCTTCCGCGCGGGCGCAGATCGCGTTCAACAGTTCGTCCACGTCGTCGAGATCCAAACCAAACTTCGCAGTGTTCGCCTTGAGCACTTCCTCATATTCATGCACGAGATGATTGCTCACCACGGCAGTCCATTCACCGGCCCGCAGCCGACGGAACAATTCAAACGACGCGCCCAATCGTGAATCAAGTGCGGCGTACAGAACATTCGTATCCATGACTGCGCGCAGTGGCATGGCGACGGGTCAAATATGAAAATCCCCGCTTTTCTTCTCGCGGTCTTTCTTGCTCATCACCTTCACGTTCGCGTCTTCTTGCACGACGAGTGAGTGCGGCGGGACGCTGGTGGTGAGAAACACATTCGCACCGATGGTGCTGCCTTCGCCAACAATCGTGTCTCCGCCCATGATTGTGGCGTTGGCGTAAATCGTGACGTGATCTTCGATGGTCGGGTGGCGCTTCTGCCCGCGCAGTTGCTGGCCGGCGGCGAGCGATTTCGCCGTGAGGCCCACGCCCTGATACATCTTCACGTGGTTGCCGATGATGGTGGTTTCGCCGACGACCGTGCCGGTGCAGTGGTCCACGAAGAAATGCGTGCCGATTTGCGCGCCCGGATGCAAATCCATGCCCGTCGTGCCATGAGCCCACTCGGTCATGATGCGCGGCAGGAGCGGAACGTTCTCCAGATACAACTCATGCGCGAGCCGCTGCACCGCGATGGCTTCCACGAAT
>CAZNOE010000206.1:4139-9018 GCA_964574525.1 uncultured Bifidobacteriaceae bacterium | reverse complement strand
CGGTTGGTCGCGAGGGATTCCACGAACCACCAATCGCGCGGCATTTGCCAGGCGGGAACGCGCTCCAGCATAAACTGCCGAAGCGTCTCGCTCGAGACGGGCGCCGCCGCTACGACACAGGCCACGATCAGATCAGCACGATCGCCATCGCGACCCGGCGCGCCGAACACCAGACACGCGTCCAAAGCCGGATGCTCCATCAATGCCTTCTCGATGGAAGCCGGCGACACCTTGCGGCCCGCGACGTTGATCTGGTCGCTCGCGCGCCCGCGCAGATAGACGACACCCTCTTTCAGTTCCGCCAGATCACTGGTCTGAAAGCGCCCGGCGCCCAATGTGTCCGCCGGTTGCGGCCAATACGTTTGGCCGACCGCGCGGCTGCGCACCGTGAGACAGCCCTCGTCCGTGAGAGACAAATCCACGTTACGCATCGGTGCGCCGATGCAAGCGTCGTCGGCGCGCGGCGTCTCAGTTGCATCGTAAGCAATGCCACCACATTCGGTCGAACCGTAGAAGTTATGAATCTTAAGATCACAGGACTTGAATACCACTTGCTCCAAACTCGCCGGCAATGGCGCGCCGGCGGAAATTGCGAGCCGCACGTTCGGCGGAATTGCCTTGGCCTCGTGCCACGCCCGCCACAACGCGGGCACGGCAGCCAGAGTGATGGCCGATTCACGTTCGGACGCGCGACGCACCGCTTCGGGTAACGGCGAGGGAACGAGCACCAGCGGAATGCCATGGAGCAACAACGGCAGCACCAGATTCGAGAAGCCGTAGGAATGTGCGAGCGAGATCGCGCCCAGGTTCGGCCAGTCCGGGCGCAGACCCATTGTCGCGATAATGTTCTCCGCATCCGCCGCCAGTTGCTCGCCGGTGAACGCGGCGAGCCGCGGCGAGCCGGTGGTTGCGGAAGTGAATTTGAGATGGACACAACGCCGTGGTGGCGAGGGAACTTGCAGCGGCGCTTGGTCCGGTTCGAGCGGACAAACCACCTTTCCCATGCGCCATGCGCCCAGCAACGCCAGAAGGAATTCCGGTGAATTGCCCTGCGGATGCACGAGGTGGTTCTGAGATTGGATCGCTGGCCTCCGGCCCGGTGCGTTGCTGTCCTCGGAACACGCCGGGCCGGAGGCCGGCGTTCCGTTCCACGCTTCGCCCGCCGCGTGCAACTCGCCAAAAGTCCAGCGTCGATCCGAAGCGAGATCACGCAAGGCCACCGCGTCCCACCGTTCGGTGGCGATCTTGCACCATTGTTCGTAAAGCATTGTCAGGTTGTTATTGCACGCCTAACCTTTCGCGCAAGCAGCAATTCATTTGATGAGTGTGTCGCCCAAACCATCACTCGTGGAGCGCGGACTTCAGTCCGCTTCATCCAACGAACGCAGAAGCGGAATGGATTCCGCACACCCGACACCGCGCCGCTTCGAGTTCGAGCGCGACGCGTTCACATTCGCGAACGAGTTGATCTGGGAGTATCGCTTCGATTCGGCGACCGGAAGGACGACCTTCACCCAGCGCACGCCAAAGCCGGACTACGCGCATCGCTGTTTCGTGCTGACCTGCGCCGCACGCCAGTTTCTTTACCATGCACGATTTGAATCTGACAAGGCGGCAGCCGATGAGGAGACATATCGCCGCCTAATTCGTGAAGTTGTCGCGCGCAATCCGCGCACGCCTTGCGAACGCGGGCAACAGGTCGCGATTCCCGGTTACGCCAGTTTGCGCCAGTTCAGCCAGGCGCGGGAAGCGTTGCTCAAATCCGAATGCGGGGGCGCGTGGCGATCGTACGTTCTGCGCAGCCACTGGCGGATGCTCTTCCCCATCTCGCGCGCGCACCAAACGCGCACGGCGGCACAGCTCGCCGCCGCGATCCGGCGGAATGAATCGCCTATCATTCATCTGGTGCTGTTTCCCAAATTGACCATCAACCACGGCATGGTGCTGTTCGACACCGCCGAAACCAAAGATGAAATTCGCTTTCAAGCCTACGATCCGAACGACCCGGAGAAGCCCACGCTGCTCTCGTTCGAGCGCGCTACTCAGACTTTTTTTCTGCCAGCAAATCGTTATTGGGCGGGCGGAAAACTGGACGTGATTGAAATCTATCGAGGCTGGTTTATGTAAGGCCATCACCGCACCGGCAGCCCGGCGAACTATGGGTCGGGCGACACGCCGCCTGACGGTGGAGTGCGAGGCCGCCAGAACGCCGATCCAAAAAAAATCAACCCGCACACATTGATGCCCACGATGTATCCCAGCTTGTAAGGCCGGCCCGTGTTGTTCGCAGCGAAGATTTCCACGTCCTGGCCCATCACGAGACTTGGCAACGCCATGGGCATCAGTCCACCGTGCAACATTCCGTAACCGAAACCGAGTCGCTCGTCGCGCGGGTAAACACGTGGTGACGCCCAGCCGTAAAACCAGCCCAGCAAGAAAGCCACGGCGAGAAACACCACGATTTTTTTGATCCAGTCACGGAGACGCAGACCGGCGAATCGGCCGGGAGCTGGTGTGGCGGGCATGGTCATTTTGTTCGGGAAGCATGTTTTTCCGCCGGCGATCCGCGCAAGGAGAATATTCCGTTCGGTCGAATTACCGAACACGTGATTGCCCGTCCTCGTCGTCCTTCTCGTCCTCGTCCTCGGTTTCATTTGTGTGGTTCGAGGACGAGGACGAAGAGGAGGACGACGACAGGAACCCCTCAACGGCCAACTAACTCCTGCGCCGCTGTGCCCGCCACCAGCGCAGCCATCGCCAACTGTCCCGCAGCGGATGAATCTTGCTCGCCTGCGATTTGTAAATGACCTGGATCGGCACGAACTCGACTTTGCACCCCGCACTGAGAAAAGCTACGAGCACCTCTGATTCGATCTCGAATTGTTGGGTGGCGAGTGGCAACCGGCCCAACACCTCCAGATTCACGAGGCGAAATCCGCATTGTGAATCTGGCAGTGGAACGCCAGTGAGGTTGGAGAGCCAGCGCGACATCCAACGGTTCACTTGCCGGCGCAGCCACGGCATTGCACTCGTGCCGCCCATGCGGTTGCCAACCACCAGCGCAGCGCCGGTCGTTTCCGCACAAGCAAGAAAAGCGGAAATGTCCTCGGGCGCGTGCTGGCCGTCGCCGTCCATCGTCAACGTCCACGCGAAACCGCGATCTCGTGCCCGTTGCCAACCGGTGCGGAGCGCCGCGCCTTTCCCTTCGTTCGTCGGATGGCGAAGCGTCTCGGCTCCAGCAGTGATCGCCCGTTCAGCCGTGCCGTCAGTGGAACCATCGTCCACGACGATCACCGACGGGAGTTGCAGTCGAACGGCAGAAACAATTCCCCCGATGCTGGCTACCTCGTTCCGACACGGAATGATGACCGCACATTGTCGCACCCAGTCCATGCCGCGACGCTAAGGCAAATCCACAGCCAGCCAAAGTGAAAACACTCTGAACCCCCTCGACATGTGCGCTCTTTATTGAAGACCGTATGCTGACAATGCACAAATGACGACCCTGTCGGCATTTTGAAATGGAGTTTTCGGAAATGCATTGCGTGGAAAATGTTTGCGGTTATAGTGCGCTGTGGCCAAGCAAAGCTACTTTCCAACGGAGACGGATATCACAACGAATGGCGTCGTGCAGTCGGCTCTGCACGAAAAAGCAGCGGCTGTGACACGGGAGCAGTTTGGTACGGAGGTCTTCGTGCGCGCCGTCGTTGAGGTGTCGAACTATTGTCGCGAGAACTGCGCGTATTGCGGCATGCGCCGTGACAATCGAACTCTTACCCGTTTCCGCGCCAAATACGAGCAACTGGCCGAACTGCTGATCCATCATTGCCCCGCCACTGTCACCGACGTGAACATCCAGGCAGGCGAAGACCCAGTCGCCGTGCGCGAGGTGGTTCTTCCGCTCATCAAGGCATTGCGCCGCGAAACATCCTTGGGGATCAGTGTTTGTCTGGGGACGTTGCAACGGGAACTTTACGAGGCATTGAAATCCGCCGGTGCCACCATCTACATCATGAAGTTCGAACTCGGCGATGTCGCGAACTACAAAAAGTTTGAGGCGCCCGGCACGTTCGACGAGCGATTGGAACACATCCGCGCTCTCGCGACCGACGGATGGAGAGTGAGTTCCGGATTCATTGTCGGCCTGCCGGGCCAGCCCCCGCAGGAACTCATGGCAAGTTTTCGCCTGGCAAGTGAACTGCCAATTTGCGGCTGCAGCGTCAGCCCCTTCATTCCCGGCGGGGACACGCCACTGGCGAACTTCCCTCCCGTAAACCCCACCTGGACTTTGAACAGCATGGCGGCGCTGCGACTAATGCGGCCCGACTGGGTAATTCCCGCAGTCAGCGCCCTGAATCTCTCCGAAAAGGACGGCTACCGTCACGGCCTCCGCGCCGGCGCGAACCTCGTCACGATGAACCTGACCCCGACGAACCTGCGCGAAGATTACATCATCTATAAACGCGAGCGATTTATCATGACGGAGGAGCGCGTGCTCGATGCGATCGCCGCCGAGGGCCTCACGCCTTCACCGCAGGGACTGGCGGATTATTATCAACATGGCGCCGCACGCGCCCAAATGACGGCGGCCAGGCAAGCGTGAACTCGTGCTGTTCCCTCTGCCCAAATCGCCCGCAGCGCCTGCGCGCGTCGTCATCACCGGCGCCGGCATCGTAACCGCACTGGGTCTCGGCTGGGAAGTCAACGCCGACGGATTTCGCGCGGGTCGCCAGGCGTTTCGACCGGTGACGTTATTCGATGTTTCCCGCCAACGAACCAAACTCGCGGCGGAAGCCGACCTGCCTGCCGCCTTACCTCAGACGCGACTCTCGGAAAAATCCATTCGGCGTCTTGACCGCGCCGCGCGAATGTTGCTGCA
>CAZNOE010000206.1:0-4039 GCA_964574525.1 uncultured Bifidobacteriaceae bacterium | reverse complement strand
TTGGTGCGGAACGGACGAGCGGAGCGCGTGTTCACCGGCGGCTACGATGCGTTGTGTCAATTGACCTTTGCCGGATTTGATTCTCTCCAGGCGCTTTCGCCAACACCGTGCCGGCCGTTCGACGCACAACGCGACGGGCTTTCGCTTGGCGAAGGCGCGGCGACGCTGACACTCGAAACACTCGAACACGCGCGCCGGCGCGGGGCGCAAATTCTCGGCGAGATCATCGGCTACGGGGCGACCACCGACACGCATCACCTGACGCAACCGCATCCGCAAGGCGACGCCGCTTTGGCGGCAATGAACGCGGCGTGCTCCACCGCGGGCATCACGCCTGCCCAAGTGGATTACATCAATGCCCACGGCACTGCGACTCAGCAAAATGACGGCACCGAAGCAGTGGCGATCCAGCGCTGGGCGGGAGCACGCGCGACGACATTGCCCGTCAGTTCCACCAAAGCCAGCGTCGGCCATTTGCTCGGCGGCGCGGGTGCGGTGGAAGCGGTGGCCACGCTCATGGCTCTGCGCGGACAATGGCTGCCGCCGCAGCGTGGGCTGGAGACACCCGATCCAGTCTGCCAATTCCAAATCGTGCGCGAGCCGGCCGACGCCAAAGTGGAAATCGCGCTGTCGAATTCCTTCGGCTTCGGTGGCGCTAACGCGACGCTCGCACTGCGGAGGTGGAGATGAGACGGACTCTTCCCCTAAACCTGCCGCGGCTCGCGGTCTGGAACATTATCAGCGTGCCGTGCTGGAGGCCGGCGCTCCAATGAAGAGGCGGCGATGAGCAAAATCTTTGTTCACGGACTCGGCGCTGTTTCGCCCGCAGGCTGGGGCGTGCCTGCCTTGCGCGCCGCCACGGCGAACGGCGAGCCCCTCCCAACCAAACCGCTGGCGCGACCGGGATGGGACAAACCGCTTTGGGTACGCCAAGTTCCGCCACCAGCGCCCAAGCCCGCCTTTTTTGCACACCCACGGCTGCGGCGGGCGAATCTAATCGCGCAATACACCGTCGGGGCCGCGGTCGAGGCCGTTGGCACTGACGTGGCGGGCGTGCAGTCTGGCTCGGTTCGGCTTGGAATCGTTGTTTGCGTCATGGCAGGTT
This sequence comes from uncultured Bifidobacteriaceae bacterium, assembly GCA_964574525.1. Classification (GTDB taxonomy): domain Bacteria; phylum Verrucomicrobiota; class Verrucomicrobiia; order Limisphaerales; family JADLHS01; genus WYBW01. Next base: position 2,934 of record CAZNOE010000206.1, on the reverse strand, counting down.
GCGTCACGTACTCGCGCCGGTTTTGCGAAGAGACGATCAACGACCCCGCGACAGCCAGTCCGCTGCTGTTCCCGGAAACCGTATTTAATGCGCCCGCCAGTCACCTCGCGGCCTACCTTGGCGCGACCGGTGCGGGTTACACGCTCGTGGGTGACGAGGGCACGTTCGTGCAAGGTCTGGCATTGGCGGCCGACTGGCTCGTCCGTGATCAAGCCGATGCTTGCATTGTCGTCGGCGCTGAGGAGATGGATTGGATCGTGGCCGACGCCATGCGGCATTTTCAACACAGCGCAATCCACAGCGACGGCGCGGGCGCGGTTTATCTCAAAAGAGGTGGCGCATCAGGCAGCATCGCTGAACTCGTTGGCGTGACCGATTCAATTCCGTTCACAAAGAATCAAAGCCGCAACGCGGCAGCGCGCAAAATGAGGACACAACTTCCCTTCGCGCGCACCGGCTCGCCCGCCGGCGATACGAAGGAGCTTCTCTGTCTCGGAACGCAAAACCTCCCGCGTAATGACGTGGCGGAATTAGCAGCGTGGCTGGATTGGACCGGTCCTCGCCTTGCGCCGAAAGAGTCGCTGGGTGAAGCCTTCAGCGCGTCGGCGGCATGGCAATGCGTTCTGGCGTGCGATGCTCTTCAACGCGCGGAATTCTCCGCCGCGAACGTGAGCGTGGTCGGCACAAATCAGCAAGCCATCGGCGCGCGGTTTGCTCGTGCCGATTCACGAACTGCTGCTGCATGAGCGCGTCATCCTCGCCGCCCCGAAGACGTCGCGGCCGCGCTCCGTTTTCTGGCTTGCGCGGACGCCTGCTACGCCACAGGCTCTGCGCTCGAAATTGACGGCGGGATTTTCTGATGAACGATTCAACGAAACTCAACACGGACATCAAACTCATGCTGGTGGACAGCCTCATGCTCCAATCCGGCGTGGACTCCATCGCTGACGACCAGGCTCTTTTCGGCCCAGGCAGCCTGGGTTTGGATTCGGTGGATGCCCTGCAAATCGTCGTCGCCCTGGACAAAAACTACGGACTGAAAATCCCCGATCCCGAAACCGCGCGCCAGGTTCTCCACAGCGTCAACACCATTGCCGCAGCGTTGGAAGCGCACGGCGCGGCCAAAAAGTAAAGGCGCCCTTTCGGACGCCTTCGTTTGATTCGTGCCGGGTCTTACGCCACACTTTCGCCCACTTGGAAGCGGACGAAACGGCGAATCGTGATCTCATCGCCGAGTTGCTTCGCGACGGTAGCGACGTGTTCCTTCACGCTGATCTCGGAATTCTTCTTTACGAAACCCTGATCCACGAGACAGTAGCTCTGGAAAAATTTTTCCAGCACGCCCTGAAGAATCTTCTCCATCGCTTGCGGTGGCTTGCCTTTGAGGCGGTCGGACTGCGAGGCAATTTCCCGCTCCTTCGCGATAACCTCGGCGGGAACCTGCTCGCGTGACACGGCGAAGGGATGCCCCGCCGCGATTTGCAGGGTGATGTCCTTGACCAGTTGCTTGAAATCGTCGCTGGCCGCGGTGCTCTCCTTGCCCGCGCCCACTTCCACCAGCACGCCGACCTTGGCGCCGGTGTGGATGTAAGCCGCCACAAGCCCATTGCCGCTGACTTCCATGCGCGCATGACGGGCGATCTTGATGTTCTCGCGAATCTTGCTGACGATGGCCTCACGGTCGGCGTCGAGATTTACGTTCGGATCCGCCGCAAGCTTCTTTGCAACTTCGTCGCAGAACGCTTTGAACATATCGTTACGCGCGACGAAGTCAGACTCGGAATTCACTTCGACGATCACCCCCAGCTTTCCACCAGGCGCGATGTATTGGGCGATCACGCCTTCCTTGGCTTCGCGCGTCGCCTTTTTTGCGGCCGTCGCCTGTCCTTTCTTGCGTAGGATTTCCACGGCTTTGTCCAGGTCGCCGGTAGCTTCGACCAGCGCCTTTTTGCAATCCATCATGCCGACGTTGGTCATTTCGCGCAGTTTGGCCACGGCAGCAGCAGTAATTTCAGCCATAAATTTCAGTAGTTAATAGTTGAGAGTTGATGGTTGAGAGCAAAACAACAGAATGCCGAAGCACGGCTTGGCAACTGTCACGCTCTCTGAAACTTACTCCGGTGGCACGGTCTCAACCGGGACGGGCGCAGCCTCGGTGGGAGCGGCGATCTGCGCCGTCTCTGTTTCCGCCAGCGCACTTTCTTCGGTCGGTTTGCGGCGGGAAGCCTTGGTCTCGTATTCCGCCTGAGCGCGAGTGACGATCTGGCTGACCGTGGCCAGAATCATGCGCACGGAACGAATCGCGTCGTCGTTGCCGGCGATGGGATAATTCACCAGGTCCGGATCGCAATTTGTGTCCACAAGAGCGACCACCGGCACCTTAAGCTTGCGGGCCTCGGCCACCGCGTTGTGTTCGCGCTTTATGTCCACGACGAACATCGCGCCAGGCATCCGTTCGATGGCGCGGATGCCGTCGAAATACTTGTGCAGCCGCGCCTCCTCGCGGTGGATGACGGCCTGCTCCTGTTTGACGTAAGCGTTGATCGAGCCGTCGGCCTCCATCTTTTCGATTTCCTTGAGCCGGGCGATGGAGCGTTTGATCGTGGCAAAATTCGTCAGCGTGCCGCCGAGCCAGCGCTCGGTCACGTAATACTGGTTGCAATCCTTCGCGGTTTCCTTGACGGCCTGTTGGGCCTGCTTCTTCGTGCCCACGAACAGGACCTTGCCGCCTTTGCGAACCGTGTCTGCGAGGAAGTCGCAGGCGGCTTCCAACTGCGTGAGCGTCTTGCTCAGGTCAATGATGTGAATGCCGTTGCGCGCGTCGAAGATGAAGGGCTTCATCTTGGGATTCCAACGCCGCGTCTGGTGTCCGAAATGGACGCCCGATTCCAACAATTCCTTTACGCCGATACTAAGCACAATTTTCCTTTGGTT
>CAZNOE010000205.1:5284-9020 GCA_964574525.1 uncultured Bifidobacteriaceae bacterium | reverse complement strand
TTGTGCATGTAGGCTTGCGGCGGGTTTTCGATCTGGACCAGGTCCGCAAACGGGTGAATGCCCCGCCAGTCGTTGGTGGAATAGCTGCCGGGAATGGGCCGGGTGGGATCCGTGCCCGGTGCTCGAATCGGCACGCGGCCATTGCGCACGTAATAAATATCGCCCTGCACCGTGGCGACCATGACGTTTTGCGCCATGAGTTGGAGATGGGCGAGCGCGGCCTTCATCTCGGTAAGATTTCGGGCGGTCATGGTCTCGTAGGTTTGATCGGTCAAACCTACTTCTTCAAAGTACGGGATCGCCATTGCATACGCCTTGCCTTTCTTGTGCGCGACGATGGGGCCGTGGTGGCTGTATTCGATTTCCGATTCCTTCCAATCCACCTTGTCGCCGTTCTTCACGCCGATCTTGGTCTTTCTCACGATGAGGTCGCGCCATTGGCCGTCGTGGCGGTATTGCCGGGGATTATCGGGGTTGAGTTCCTCCTCAAAGACGTCCGAAGTGTCCGGCGCACCCGTGGTCATGGCGATGGAACAGTAGCGACTGTGGCCCAAGCTGGGCAGCGGTGAGCCGAGAATGGAAACACCCGATACATTGAAGTCACCGGCGTAGATGCGGATCTGGTAAAAGCGGAATTCGTTGTACCAGCTCAAATGCGGATCCACGACCGCAATCGGCACTTTCATCGCGGTGCGGCTGGGTCCAAGCAGGATTTCGTTGGAACCGCGATAACTGACGTCATCCGGCTGAATGCCGACACGAAGGAGGTCACCACCCGCCTCGCCCAGCGGCCAGCCCCAGATGATGAACCGGCCCAGCGCCACCACATCCCACGGATGAATTTCCTGCGCCCAGGCCGGCACCTGCTCCGGATGCTCCTTCATGAAATGCTTGACGCCGGCTTGATAGGACTCGATCACGGCCCGCGATTTTGCGCTGAGCTGGCCGTATTTCTCCCGGCTGATTTCTTCGTGGCGAAAGATGCGCGCGATCATGTCGTTCCGGAAATTGCCCGGCCCGAAGACTTCCGACATCGTGCCGTTGGCGCGGCGGTAATTCTTGAGCAACTCCTCTAACCGGTCTTCCGCCTGCGCGTAACCGACCGCAAACGCCGCAGCTTCAAGTGTCGGCGCATAGACGTGTGAAATGCCGAATTCGTCGCGGTAAAGTGTGGCTTCATTTGCGGCTTCGGCGGCGCGGAGCATGGCGCCGGACAGAAGCAGCGAACAGATTGCGGTAAAGAGGAGTGCTGGTTTGTTTTTCATTGGCCAGGGTTGTTGTTCGTTGCGGCAAAGGATGCTCTGTTAATGGAATAAATCCAGTTCTTTGAACCGGCGCAAACGCTTCGTCGTTGCTCAAAGAAAAGGGCACCTCCGGAAACTTGGTGAAAGGTTCGGGATTGCTGAAAAGGGAATGGACCGAGCAGAGAACGATGTTTGCGATGCGAGCACTGAACCCTCACCCGTCGGCAACCACAGAAGATTAACCGTCAAAAAACACCAACCGAAAGAGCCGCTATGAAACCGTCAACACCGAAAACCGAATTGCCACCATCAACCCAACTCCCAAAAGCACTTTTCGGAGGTTCCCTGCGGACTGAACCTAATGGCGTACATGAAAATACCCGCGTTACGCGCCTTTCGGCAGGCTTGTATTCTTTGGCGCATTGAGTCTAAATCCTCCACGTAATCACCGTCAGCGTGTTGGATCGAGTGTCTGGCTCAGCCGGATTCAACTCAGCGCGCAAGCCAAAAGATCAAATCTATGTCAACTCCAAGATTGTTAAGCATCGGTTGTCTCGCGGTTTTGTGGTACTCGATGACCACGGCCGCCGCGGCGAACATCAGCCTGAGTTTCAACACCACCTACGGCAGTACGATTGCCGAGCCAGGCGAGCAGGATGTTTACACTTTTACCGGCACGGTGGGTCAGCGGCTATATTACGACGCGTTGGATTTTGACTTTGACCAGGTCTATGTCCGATTGGTCAGCCCGAGCGGCCTCACGGTCCACATCATGGACGTCAACTCCGACCAGAACGCCGGGCCGTTCATTCTGACTGAAGCCGGACAGTATTCTCTGATCGTCTATGCTACGGCTGATCTGACCGCCGACTATCAGTTCCGCCTGCTCGATCTGGCTGCGGCGCCGGGGTTGACATTGGGCACGACCCTTAACAATCAGCTAGGTCAACGAACCGAGACCGACATCTTCCAGTTCAACGGAACCGCTGGACAACGGGTCAATTTGGACAGTGTCTTGGTGAACGGTATAGCGTCCCAGGCAAACTGGTCGTTGTTCAGCCCGGCCCATGTCGCGTTGACGTTTCCGGGTTCGCTCACCTCCGCGCCACTGACCGCTGATCTCGGCACGGTCACCCTGCCCGCCACGGGCCCTTATTACCTGGTCATTGTGGGCAACGTCAGCAACCTCGTGCCCTTGACCTACCAGGTCTTGCTGACGGATGTCAGCGAGGCGCCGGTGGCCGCCAGCGGATTGGGCGTCCAATTCCAGAACGCCATTTTTGCCGGCGAGACGAACACCAGCAACTTCACGGCGCCGGCCGGCTTGCCGGTTTATTTCGACAGTCTGGATCGTGGCGGCAACACACTGATCGTCGATGTCAAGGATCCGTCCAACAACCTGGTCTTTTCCATCGCGCAAACCGCCGATGCCGGCCCGTACATTCTCCCCCGATCCGGCACCTACACGTTGCAAGTGCGGGGCAATAGTCCCAGCGCCACGGGACTTTACCGGTTCCGAATGCTGGACTTGTCGGCCGTTCCCGCCGTCACGCTGAATACCACGATCAGCAGCAACCTTACCCCGTCCTACAAGACCGATGTTTACCGGCTGGCCGGTTCGGTGGGACAACGCTTTTTTTACGACGCCCTCGACAGTGACTTTGATCAGGTGCTCGTCCGGCTTCAAAATCCCGACGGCAGCTTTGTCGTCAATCAAAACTCGGACTCGGATCGTGGCCCGTTCACCTTGCCGATGACCGGGACTTATTACCTCTTCCTGGAGAGCAGTCTCGTGGCGAGCACGGATTATCAGTTCCAATTGTTCGACCTCGCGAGCCAGCCCGCGCTGCCGTTGGACGCGGATGTGACGGGCAGTTTGAATCCGGGCTGGGGCGTGAAGATTTACCAACTGGCCGGGACCGCGGGCCAGCAGTTGTATTTCGACGGCAAGGGCGCCGACACCGCGGGCAACTGGTATTGGTATGGCCCCAACAACGCGGCGGTGGGATCGGCGAACATCGTCAATGACTTCGAAGTCACGCTCGCCCACACCGGCACCCACGTGCTGGTGCTCAGCGGCAACGGCGCGGCACCGGTCAACCACACGAACCGGGTGGTGACGTTCGGCTTCGTGACCAATGCCCTGGTGCTGGGCAGCACGGTGAGCAGCACCATCGCCGAGCCGGGCGAGCAGGACGTTTACACCTTCACCGGCACCATCGGCCAGCGGCTCTTCTACGACGCGCTCGACGGCGACTTCGACCAGATCAATGTGCGGCTCATCGATCCGGCGGGCGCCGTCGTCTTCATCAACGGCAACGCGGACAGCGACCGGTCGCCGTTCACCCTGACCCAGGCGGGTCTCTACCAACTGGTGATCGACGCCAGCGGCGCGACGACGGGTGATTACAGCTTCCAACTGCTGGATGTGGCGATGCAGCCCGCGCTGCCGTTGGACGCGGATGTGACGGGCAGTTTGAATCCGGGCTGGG
>CAZNOE010000205.1:0-5184 GCA_964574525.1 uncultured Bifidobacteriaceae bacterium | reverse complement strand
CAGCCCGCGCTGCCGTTGGACGCGGATGTGACGGGCAGTTTGAATCCGGGCTGGGGCGTGAAGATTTACCAACTGGCCGGGACCGCGGGCCAGCAGTTGTATTTCGACGGCAAGGGCGCCGACACCGCGGGCAACTGGTATTGGTATGGCCCCAACAACGCGGCGGTGGGATCGGCGAACATCGTCAATGACTTCGAAGTCACGCTCGCCCACACCGGCACCCACGTGCTGGTGCTCAGCGGCAACGGCGCGGCACCGGTCAACCACACGAACCGGGTGGTGACGTTCGGCTTCGTGACCAATGCCCTGGTGCTGGGCAGCACGGTGAGCAGCACCATCGCCGAGCCGGGCGAGCAGGACGTTTACACCTTCACCGGCACCATCGGCCAGCGGCTCTTCTACGACGCGCTCGACGGCGACTTCGACCAGATCAATGTGCGGCTCATCGATCCGGCGGGCGCCGTCGTCTTCATCAACGGCAACGCGGACAGCGACCGGTCGCCGTTCACCCTGACCCAGGCGGGTCTCTACCAACTGGTGATCGACGCCAGCGGCGCGACGACGGGTGATTACAGCTTCAGCCTGCACGACCTCGCGACCAGTCCAACTCTTGCCTTGGGGACCACAATCAACAGTCAACTGGCCACCCAAACCGAGTCGGACCCGTATGTGTTCACCGGCGCGGTCGGTCAGCGGATCAACTTGAACAGCATCTCCGCCACCCCCAACCAGGCGAACTGGTTCTTGTACGGGCCCGCTACTCAGATTCTGGTTTCCGGAAACATCCTCACCGACCTCGGCGACGTCGCCCTGCCGGCGGCGGGACTGTATTGCCTGTTGATTCAGGGAACCGGCAGCGCCGCCACGGCGGTGAACTACCAGGTGTTGCTTTCCGACGTGAGCGACGTTCCGGTCGCCACCAGCGGATTGGGGATCGCACTGAGCGGTGGCATCTTTACCGGAGAAACAAACATCACCACCTTCACCGCGCCGGCGGGTCGGCTGATTTATTTCGACAGCATGGACCGCGGCGGGACTTCACTGCTGGTGGACCTGCGCGATCCAACCGGGGTCTTGGTGGCATCGCTCACGCAGACCACCGATGCCGGACCGATCATCATGCCTCGCTCGGGCACGTACTCCGTCGAGGTGCGTGGCAACAGCCCATCTGCCACTGGATTATTCCGGTTCCGCCTGCTGGATCTGGCGGCTGTGCCGGCGCTGGCCCTGAACACGACCCTCACCAACCTGGTCAATCCGGGTTACCAGACCGACATCCTTCACCTGGCTGGCAGCGCCGGACAGCGCCTCGTCTATGACGCGCTTCAGAGCGATCCGGACCAGGTCTTCGTGAGATTGTTGAGTCCGGCGGGGACGATCGTGCCCCAACTCAACTCCGCCAGTTCTGACACGGACGTGGCGCCGTTCACGCTCGCGGAATCGGGCAACTACTATCTCCTGGTCGAAGGCAATCAGACTGGCCCGGCGGACAACGTCTTTCGTCTGCTGGACGTGGCGGCGCAGCCGGTGTTGCCGCTGGACACGCCGACGACCAACGCGGTGGCGGCGTATGAGACCGTGCTCCATCGGTTCGAGGGGACCAGTGGCCAGCGGCTGTTCTTTGACGGCTTGAGCACCAGCGTCAACGGCTACTGGTACCTGTATGGGCCCAACGATGAAAACCCCGCGTCGGGCAACCCGAACGGAAACTTTGATGTGACCCTGGCCGCTTCCGGCCGCTATGTCCTGGCGATGTTCAGCGCCGCTGCCACCGCCCAGAGCCACGCGTTCCAGGTGGTGACCTACGCCACGCTTACCAACAGCCTGAGTCTGGGAACGACGGTGAGCGCAACGATCAGCGAACCGGGCGAGCGCGACTCCTACACCTTCAACGGCACGGTCGGACAACGGCTGGTCTATGACGCGTTGCAGAGCGACCCCGACCAAATCTATGTGTATTTGTTCAGCCCGTCCGGGGTGATCGTGCCCCAACTCAACTTCAACAATTCCGACTCGGACGCGGGGCCGTTCACCCTGACCGAGAACGGCACCTACACCCTGCAGGTGTTTGGCAACGGCGATGCCACGGGTGATTACAGTTTTCGTCTGCTGGACGTGGCGGCGCAGCCGGTGTTGCCGCTGGACACGCCGACGACCAACGCGGTGGCGGCGTATGAGACCGTGCTCCATCGGTTCGAGGGGACCAGTGGCCAGCGGCTGTTCTTTGACGGCTTGAGCACCAGCGTCAACGGCTACTGGTACCTGTATGGGCCCAACGATGAAAACCCCGCGTCGGGCAACCCGAACGGAAACTTTGATGTGACCCTGGCCGCTTCCGGCCGCTATGTCCTGGCGATGTTCAGCGCCGCTGCCACCGCCCAGAGCCACGCGTTCCAGGTGGTGACCTACGCCACGCTTACCAACAGCCTGAGTCTGGGAACGACGGTGAGCGCAACGATCAGCGAACCGGGCGAGCGCGACTCCTACACCTTCAACGGCACGGTCGGACAACGGCTGGTCTATGACGCGTTGCAGAGCGACCCCGACCAAATCTATGTGTATTTGTTCAGCCCGTCCGGGGTGATCGTGCCCCAACTCAACTTCAACAATTCCGACTCGGACGCGGGGCCGTTCACCCTGACCGAGAACGGCACCTACACCCTGCAGGTGTTTGGCAACGGCGATGCCACGGGTGATTACAGTTTTCGTCTGCTGGACGTGGCGGCGCAGCCGGTGTTGCCGCTGGACACGCCGACGACCAACGCGGTGGCGGCGTATGAAACCGTGCTCCACCGGTTCGACGGAACCGCCGGCCAGCGGCTGTTCTTTGACGCGTTGAGCACCGGCGTCAGCGGCTACTGGTATCTCTATGGGCCCAACGATGAAAACCCCCTGCCGGGCAACCCGAATGGAAACTATGATGTCACGCTGGCCGCTTCCGGCCGCTATGTCCTGGCGATGTTCAGCACCGTCGCCACCGCCCAAAGCCACGCGTTCCAGGTCGTGACCTACACCACGCCCACCAACAGCATGAGTCTGGGGACGACGGTGAGCGCAACGATCAGCGAACCGGGAGAGCGCGACTCCTACACCTTCAACGGCACGGTCGGACAACGGCTGGTCTATGACGCGTTGCAGAGCGACCCCGACCAAATCTATGTGTATTTGTTCAGCCCGTCCGGGGTGATCGTGCCCCAACTCAACTTCAACAATTCCGACTCGGACGCGGGGCCGTTCACCCTGACCGAGAACGGCACCTACACCCTGCAGGTGTTTGGCAACGGCGATGCCACGGGTGATTACAGTTTTCGTCTGCTGGACGTGGCGGCGCAGCCGGTGTTGCCGCTGGACACGCCGACGACCAACGCGGTGGCGGCGTATGAAACCGTGCTCCACCGGTTCGACGGAACCGCCGGCCAGCGGCTGTTCTTTGACGCGTTGAGCACCGGCGTCAGCGGCTACTGGTATCTCTATGGGCCCAACGATGAAAACCCCCTGCCGGGCAACCCGAATGGAAACTATGATGTCACGCTGGCCGCTTCCGGCCGCTATGTCCTGGCGATGTTCAGCACCGTCGCCACCGCCCAAAGCCACGCGTTCCAGGTCGTCACCCTGAATGACGATGCCACCGTCATTGCCGGGCCGATGATGATCACCGTCACGCTAGCGGGCGGTGTGGCGACGGTTTACTGGCGATCTGAGCCGACTAAAATCTATCGGCTCCAATACAAACACCGGGTGGACGATCCCGCGTGGATTGATGTCAGTCCCGGCGTGGATGTGACGGCCACCGGTTTGACGACATCCCAAATGGATCCCGGCATTGGCACCGATGACCAGCGTTATTACCGGGTGGTCCTGCTGAATCCTTAATTCGTTCAAATCTCCGTGTCGGCATCGCGGATGAACCGCGCAGCGTCAAAAAAGCAAAGTCCTATGGTCATAGGGGGTAAAGGGGTCTTGATGTTGCCACATGAAGCGGCGCGGCTCCTCTCCCGCCATGCCACGCCAGCGAGAGTCGAGTATCCCGGCGCGATCTACCATCCGCTTCAACCGCCGGCACAAGCTCTTCGGCCATCTGTTCTATGGCTGTTACAAATTGCTGACCGTCGATGGCCGCAGCTGCTATCTGAAGAGCGCGTGCGATTACGTCAGTGTTTACGACGAAACACTCACTCGCGAGGGCTGGGCCAGTCCAAGTGTTTGTGCAGAAATTCAAACGTGCCCACGCCGTTGATCGTGTGCGGCCCGTTGAAGAACTCGATGGCCGTGCGGTCGCCGATGCCCAATTGATCGTAGAGGCGGCGCACTTTGGCGTATTCGTAGGCAACCCATTCGTCAATGCCGACGCCATCGTTGTGACCGCGCTCGACCATGAACGGGCGCGGGGCAATCAACGCCGCCATCTCGGCGTAATTGAAGGTATGGCCCAAGTTCCACTCGGGCATCTCGTACTCTCCGGTGAACATGTAACTTCCCGGGTAATCCACGGAAATGTTTTTGCGGACCCATTCGTTGAAGTCGCCGGAACAGATGGAAAGCGCGTAACGATCGAGTGCAGCGGGCACACGCATGGCCGTCTTGCCGCCATAGGACAGACCGTAAAAACCGATTCGCTTGGGATCAACATACGGGAGGTCAGACAACCACTTCAGTGCCCGGTCATGCTGCGCGATGATGATTGAGAAGAGAGACTTGCCGAGCGGATTGGCTTTGCGCTGGAGCACCCGGAACTTGTCCTGGCCGCGATAAGGATTGTGAGGGATGAAGACAACAAAACCGCGCTCCGCGAGCCTCGCCCCAAAGGCCTTGTAATACCGATAGCCGCTGCTGTTCGTGTCCTCGGTGATCACATCGGCGGGAACACCTTCCAGCCCATGCTGGCAAACGACGACCGGTCTGCGCTCGCCAGGCTTGAGGTCCTTCGGCACAAGCAAATATCCCCACGTGAAGATATCCGGAAAAACATCGAGCACGATTTCGTAGCCCTCCCATTTAGGTCTGTCAGGCAGCTTGCGCGAGCGCGTGTTGGCGGGCAGGGCAGGGGAGGTGAACCAGCCCATCACCTCGTCCCGGAAGACATCCTTGAAAGGCGCGCACGCGCGCTCCCATTCCTCGGGCGATTTGGATTTAACTTTGTTCCAAAAAGAATCCACCCGCGCGGACTCCGACCAGCGAAATACC
>CAZNOE010000204.1:0-9061 GCA_964574525.1 uncultured Bifidobacteriaceae bacterium | reverse complement strand
ATGATTTGGAAAGGACGCGGGAAGATTCCCTCTCCCCTTCGGAAGGGGAGAGGGTTAGGGAGAGGGGTGGGCGGTGTGCTGGTGCCATTACCACCGACTTGGGCGAGACGCGCATCCCCCTTACCCCGGCCCTCTCCCCCGTCGGCGGGGGAGAGGGAGTAACAGCGAACAATTCCCACCCACCTTTTAACGCTTCAACGCATCCACGTTTTAACGATTTCCTATTCATGCCCTTCAACCAGATGTTTGGTGGCGAGCGGCGTCCAATCTTCCTTATACGGATCGGGCGTTGGCTCACGTTGCACCTTGGCCACGGCCTCCTCGGTTTTCTGGACCGCCTCGCCGCGCCACGCCGCCAGCGTCGCGGCGTCCGCCCAGCTATGTTGCAACAAATATTCTTCCGAAACCTTCAAGCAGTCCCGACCCATGGGGGCGCACTTCAACTTCGCATCCACATAGCCGGCGTCGTCGTGCTCGCCGTGGCCGCAGAGGCGAAGCAACCGGGCGACGACCAATTGCGGCCCTTGCCCGGCTCGCGCCCGCCCGACGGCTTCGCCGACCACTTTCAAACACGCCGACAAATCAGTGGCATCTAGAGTGTGTCCCTGAACGCCATAGCCCGCCGCCCGATCAACGAGAGAACGGCAGGCGAACTGGCGCGCGGTTGGCGTGGAGTAGGCGTATTGGTTGTCGGCAACAATTAAAACCAACGCCAGTTTTTCGACAGCGGCCTGATTGAGCGCTTCGTGAAACGCGCCGGTGGATGTGGCGCCGTCGCCAATGCAAGCCGCACCCACCGTGCCGGTGATGCCTTTCATCCGCCGCGCGAGCAACGCGCCATTCACCACCGAAATCATGGCGCCCAGATGACTGATCATCGCGAGCAGTCCTTCCCGTGGCCGACCGCGATGAATATTCCCGTCGCGACCGTGCGATGGCCCGAGCACCGAACCTAGGTAGGAGCGCACCGCGTCCAGGATCGGCTCGCCAAACGCCAGCCGACCGGCTTGGTCCCGGATCAATGGGGCGAAAATGTCTCCTTCGCGCAACGCCAGGCCGGCGGCGACGCTCAACGCCTCCTGCCCGCGGCCGAGGAACACGCCGCCGTGGATTTTGGCGGCGCGATAGAGACTGGCGAACTTGTCATCCATTACGCGGGCCAGCACCATGAGGCGGTAAGCCTGGCAGTAAGCTTCGCGCAATGAGGAAATATCGCCAACTATGCCGGGCGGGAGCGTCTGAACCATGTGCGAAATCTACGAAGTTTCGGCCCGCGCACGCAACGATTCTTTCCAAGACGCACGGCCGAAAATGTGGGAGTGTCCCCTCGCCGCCCGCCGAGCAGACAAGCGCGCCTGGCGAAAATTCAATCCAATCACTGAAGGGGGAGGTTACGCGAGGCTTGGTTATTCATGGGCCGGTCCACTGTCCTGAACTGGGAGTTGCCTCATTCCCAGCCAGCCGATGGCAATGAGTCCGGAATTGCGTCAGACGCGAAACCCTTTTACCGATAAATCACTGGCTGGGCAAAAAACGCATTGGCGGTTCACGGGTTTTGGTGTTGAATGTGCTAAAGTAAGTCCGACTCATCCGTGCGCCACGTCGGTAAACGGAATACCGGAAGCGTCAGATTATGAATTTGCCTCCATCACAAGTCCTGTTTGTTGAGGACGACCCGAAGATGCCCGAAGTGCTGGCGGGGCTCTTGCAACAGGCCAATATCACGTTGGTCTATGCGGCCGACGCGACGGCGGCGCTTCAGTTGGTGCGCGAGACCAACATTGATCTCGTGTTGTTGGACCTCGGGTTGCCGGGCATGAACGGCTTTGATCTGCTGCGGCGACTCAAGGAAGCGCCCGAGACGCAAGCCCTCCCGATCATCGTCCTCACGGCGTGGAACAGCACGCGCGACAAGCTGCGCGGCTTCGAATTGGGCGCCACTGATTACGTGACGAAACCGTTCGAGACGGCGGAGTTGCGCGCGCGTGTGTGCGCCGCTTTGCGCGCCAAGCGATTGCAGGATGAGCTGACGCAGGCCAATCGCGAGTTGACGGCGGCGCGCGTCGCCGCGGAGAACGCCGCGCGGGCCAAGGCGGAATTTCTCGCCAACATGAGCCACGAAATTCGCACGCCGATGAATGGCGTCATCGGCATGACGGGTTTGCTATTGGAAACGCAACTCACCCACGAGCAGCGCGGTTACGTGGATACGATTTACTCCAGCAGCGAATCGCTGTTGACCATCATCAATGACATCCTCGACTTCTCGAAGATCGAGTCCGGCAAGCTGGAACTGGAGCAACAGCCGTTCGCCCTGCGGGCGTGCATCGAAGAAGCGCTGGACTTGCTGGCGGCCCGGGCGGCGGAGAAGAAACTTGAGATCCCCTATCAAATGGATGACGGCATTCCGGAGGAGTTGTTGGGCGACATCACGCGCGTGCGCCAGGTGCTGATCAACCTGCTGGGCAACGCGATCAAGTTCACCGAGAAAGGCGAAGTCGTGACGCAGGTGAAAATTCTTTCCCCGCCGGTGGTGGGCGACCGCGCCGCCCAGACCTGGCATCTGCATTTCTCCGTGCGCGACACGGGCATTGGCATTCCGGCGGACCGCCTCCGGCGACTGTTTGAACCCTTCACGCAGGCAGACGCTTCCATCGCACGCCATTTTGGCGGCACGGGTCTGGGCCTGACCATCAGCCGGCGGCTCGTGGAAATAATGGGCGGCAAGATGTGGGTCGAAAGCACGGCAGGCAAGGGTTCGACCTTCCACTTCACGTTGTCGCTGTTGCCCGCACCGCATACAGGCCGCTACCCGCTCGAAGGTCCACAGCCGAAATTGGCGGATTTGCGCCTGCTGATCGTGGATGACAACACGACCAATTGCCGCATCCTGACTTTGCAGACGAGCAAGTGGGGCATGGTCCCACGCAGCACGCAGAGCGCGCCGGAAGCGTTGGACTGGCTGCGCGCCGGCGGGCAATTCGATCTAGCGCTCCTGGACATGCAAATGCCCGGAATGGACGGATTGATGCTCGCGAGTGAAATCCGAAAGCTGGGCGGCGCTGCGACGTTGCCGCTGGTGTTGCTCACCTCCATGGGTGTCCGCACTGACACTCCGGATTTCGCGGAGGCGGCGTTTGCTACCTGCCTGACCAAGCCGATCAAACCGGCGCAACTCTACGAATCGCTCGTTCGCGTCGTGTCGGGCGCCAAGCCGGCGGCCCGGAAAAGTCCCGCCCCATCCAAACTTGATCCTGCCCTGGCCGCGCGCCTGCCGTTGCGGGTGCTGTTGTGCGACGACAACGTCATCAACCAGAAAGTCGCCGTCCGTCTGCTGCAACAAATGGGCTACAAACCCACAATCGCCGCCAACGGCACTGAAGCATTGGCCGCGTTGGACCGTCAGCCGTATGACCTGATCTTCATGGACGTCATGATGCCGGAAATGGACGGCTTGGAAGCCACGCGGCACATTCGCGATAAACAGCGGGACCCCGCGAAATTCCCGAATTACAAATCGCCGATTGTCATCGTCGCGATGACAGCCAGCGCAATGACGGGCGACCGCGAAAAGTGTCTGGCCGCCGGCATGGACGATTATCTGTCCAAACCCGTGCGCCCGGAAGACGTTCGCACGATCGTGGAGCGGTGGGGCCCGGTCGCCGGCATGAGCGACCCGTCCGAAGCCGCCGAAGCGATCGCAATCCCCGCTGGACAGCCCGGTGCCGACAGCGCGGCCAGCGAAGAGCCGCTGGTGGACATGGAGCGGCTGATGGAATTCACAGAAGGCAGCGCGGACAGTTTGCGCGAGCTTGTAACCCTTTATCTGAAGCAGACCAGCCAGCAGATCACGCAACTCGACGCGGCCGTGCAAGCCAACAACGCAGCGGAAGTGCGGCGGATCGCGCACAGTTGCGCGGGCGCGAGCGCAACGTGTGGCATCACGAAAATCCTGCCACCGTTGCGCGAACTGGAACGCCAGGGCTACGAGGGCCAGTTGACCAACGCGACCGAACTGTGTCAACAGGTCGTCAATGACTTCGCGCGCATCCGGAGCTTCCTGGCCCAGTACGAGGACACGTCCGCGGGTCTTGCGGCCAAAGTCTGACCATGAAGAAGGTTTTGATCATCGAAGACGACCAATCTTCGTCTCCTTTCTTTGGTGGTCTCCAAAGTGCAATCTCGCTCTCATTGACTGCCGACTGAATCGCACTTCGTGTCACATGGCTTTTTGACTTTCCCGGGCGCGCTTACTACTCTGGACATATGGAATCGCTCCATGCCCCGTGGCGCATCGAATACATCCTCGCGCCCAAACCGCAATTCGACCAAACGCTTTTCACCCGCATCGCCCAGTCCGACGACGACGAAACCAATCTGGTCATCGTCCGCGACCGCACTTGCTACGCGCTGCTCAATCGCTATCCTTACAACGGCGGACATCTGATGGTCGTTCCGTACAAACAAACTCCCGACATGAACGGCTTGACCGACGAAGAACTGGCTGACCTGTGGAAGCTCACGCGCCGTTGCGTCAATGCGCTGGCGCAAGTCATCAAGCCCGATGGATTCAACATCGGCATCAATCTCGGCAAGGCGGCCGGCGCCGGCATCACCGAGCATTTGCACATCCACGTCGTCCCGCGCTGGCAGGGCGACACGAACTTCATGCCCGTCATCGCCAAGACAAGCGTCGTGCCGCAGGCTTTGAGTGAAATGGCCGCGCAACTGCGTGCCGCGCTGGCTCAAACCTGACACCTGACACCTCGCACCTGATACCTTCGGATGCCCACCGAGACCCTCCACTTTGAGAACGCCCGCCTCGCGCAGCAGCTTTTCAACCACGAGCCTCGGAACCTGCAGGCGCTCGAAGACCAGCTTGGCGTCAAGGCGACTTCGCGCGAGGGCTGGATCAAACTCGAAGGCGCGGCGGATGGCCTCGAACGCGCGAAAAACCTCTTCATCTCGCTCGAGAACTCGCTCAAGGCAGGTTCGCCCGTGCGCAACCGGGAATTCATGCAGGCGCTCGACATCGTCAAGCATGAAGGCGTCTCGACGCTCAAAGACCTGATGAACGACCGCGTCCTGACGCACGACAAGAAGCCCGGCGTCACCGCCAAGACCGTCGGCCAGAAAAAATACCTCGACGCGATCCGCAAGCACGACATCACCTTCGGCGTCGGCCCGGCGGGCACGGGCAAAACCTATCTGGCGGTCGCGATGGCCCTCACCACGCTGCGCGAGGGAAAAGTCTCACGCATCATTCTCACCCGCCCGGCCGTCGAGGCCGGCGAGGCGCTTGGCTTTCTGCCTGGCGACCTCTACGAAAAAATTCTCCCCTACCTTCGCCCGCTGCACGACGCGTTGCACGACATGCTCCCGGCGGAAGAAATCCAGAAGCACACCGAACGCGGCACTATCGAGATCGCGCCCCTCGCCTACATGCGTGGGCGCACGCTCAACAATGCTTTCATCATTCTCGACGAAGCGCAGAATTCGACCACCGAGCAGATGCTGATGTTCCTCACGCGCCTCGGCCACGGCTCAAAGGCCGTCATCACCGGCGACGAAACGCAAATTGATCTGCCGCCGCACAAACATTCAGGCCTCCTCGAAGCGCATCGCGTGTTGAAAAACACCGAAGGCATCGCCGTTGTCGAATTTGGGAAACGCGATGTCGTGCGTCATCCGCTCGTCCAGCGCATCATCGCGGCCTACGAGGAGCATCGCGGTAAGACCAAGGCGGAATGAGTTTGCAACTCACGATTCGCAACCGGCAGCGAACCCGGGCCGCTGATCTGCGTTTGTTGCGAGCCGTCGTGAACGGATTGCTTAGCGAGTTGCCACATGTCGAGACTGCTGATCTCGGCATCTTCCTTGTCGCTGCTCCTGAAATGACCCGCCTTAACGAAACCTTTCTACACCACTCGGGTTCGACGGATGTGATCACGTTCAATTACTTGGATGGCGCGGAGATGTCCCCGGTTGGTCAGGCGAGAGCTGGCGTAAAGGACATTCATGGTGAAATATTTCTCTGCGTGGACGAAGCCATTCTTCAAGCCCGCCAATTCCGTACGACCTGGCAATCCGAACTGGTCCGCTATCTCATTCACGGAGTGCTGCATTTGTTGGGACACGACGACCGTCGCGCCGCCACCCGCCGGCCCATGAAGCTCGCAGAAAACCGGTTGTTGAACTCATTATCGGCGCGCTTTGCCTTGAGCCGGCTGGCGCGCAAATCTAAACTTCGCCAGTGAAGAAGAGCCTCTTGGCGCGGTGGCGCGGCAGTTTCCTGGCGGGGCTGGCCGTTGTGTTGCCAGGTGTGATCACCATTGCCGTGATCAAATGGCTCTTCGGCACGATTGCCAGCTTCACCGACTCGTTGCTGTTTTTTCTCCCGGAAAAATGGACTCACCACGACGCCGGCCGGGGACCGATGTTCTGGTACTGGAGTGTCGCGGCGTTCGTACTGGCCCTCGGACTGGTGACACTCGTGGGCCTGCTGGCCCGCTACTACATCGGCAAACGCATTATCGCGTCGTTCGACGGCGCGATGCTGCGGCTACCCTTGCTCAACAAAATCTACGCGACCCTCAAGCAGCTTAACGAAGCATTCACTTCCGGCAAAAAGACTCCGTTCAAAGCCGTCGTGCAGATTGAGTTTCCCGGGGCCGGCTCGTATGCGGTGGGTTTTACGACCACTGATCAGAACAGAATGCCGGCCGGCCGATCCAACGAGCGTCTCGTCAGTGTGTTTGTCCCTACCACGCCGTTTCTAACGTCCGGCTTTCTCATCCTCGTTCCCGAAGGCAAGGTGACGCAGCTCAACATGACCGTGGCCGACGGCATCAAATATATCATCAGCCTTGGCTCCATCACGCCCGATGCCGCGCCACTCGCGATCAAGAAGCAAAATGGCTGACGTTCCAGCGTGATGGACATGAACGCCTCTCAGAATTGGCAAGTTGTGCGATTGCGGCTCCTTTCATCCGATGAAAGAGGACCGGTATGATCGAATCCGCCGCCGGGATCATCTTGCGCACACGTCCGCTCACGGAAACAAGCCTGATCGTGAACTGGCTCACACCGAAGTTTGGACGGATCAGCACTGCGGCCAAAGGTGCGCGCCGGCCCAAATCGCCGTTCCTTGGTAAACTCGATTTGTTTTACGAAGCCGACTTCACTTTCAGCCGCAGCCGCCACTCGGAATTGCACACGCTCCGTGAAGTCAGCTTGCGCGAAATGCATCCCACGCTGCGACATGAACTTGGTTATCTTCAGCAAGCCAGCTACTGCGCCGCGCTCATCCAGCAAGCCACCGAAACCGAAACCCCTCTGCCGGCAATCTACGAATTGATGCGTACCTTTCTCGCCGCCCTGCCGCAACGCCCGCCACAGCCCCGGAACATTTACGCCTTTGAACTCAAACTGTTGAACGAACTCGGCTTGAAACCGGATTTGGCCAGGGGTCATTTGACCGCCACCACAAAAGAAATTGTCAACGAACTGATCGAATCCGATTGGCCGGGAATAGCGGAACTTAAAGCCAGTGCTGTTCAAGCGAAGGAACTCCGGCAGTTTCTCCACGGCTTCCTGATTTACCATCTGGGAAAGATTCCGAAGGGCCGCGTCGCTTAGACGGGAAGAGAATCAGGCTTTCGAGTCACGGCAAACACCCGCTTCGAAGACTGCGTCTTCGGCATCGCGGTAGCATTCCGCGAAGTAACCGGGCGGACGCATCGGAACGTCATGCACCAAACGCACGGTTTCCCGGTCGACTTTGATCGCCACTTCTTCGCCTTTCAACGCCTTCTCGACCGCATCCGGGAGACGTTGCTGCGCCTCGTCCAATGTGAGTGTCGTCATGGTGGGAACACTACGCGGTAATCAGGCTCAGGCAAGCTGGCAAAAGAGCCGCCGCGCCGCAGCCAATGGCGCTGACTTTCAGGCCGGGCTTTACGAGTGGGTGTTGAGGAATCAGGACTTTCCGCCGGAAGATTCCCATCCATACGCCGCTGAACGAAAATGGGTAAAATTCATAACAGGCATGCCTTCTGAATTCAGTTGTGCGTAAAGCGGCAAGTCGTCAGTGAGAACCAACACTTTCTCCTTGGCCAGCATTGCAAGCGTGGAATCTGCCAGCCCAAGGCGAACGAAGCTGCGCTCAGTCACTGCGAGCTTGCAGGGATAATAATCCTCGCGCAGTCGTTCAACAGCGCTCTGCATCTCAGAGCGAAACTCCTCCGCTGTGTGCTCTGGAAGTTGTCCGGCTAGATTACTGACCTCAGTCAGGACATTTGGTGTTGTTACGAGCAAGCGAACACGCGCGACGAGATTTAGCAACAAATCGAAATCAGTCTCAGTGTACTTTTGCGTCCTCTTGAATCGTCCGATCAATGAGCGGTCGAAGCTTCCGATCCAAAGTAGAAGCAGTAGGTTGGAATCAATGGCCACACCGGATTGCCGATGCTTAGCCAGGCACTTCGATAACTCCGCGGTGGTCACTATCGAATTTTCACAGCGACAGCCTTCCCGCTTTCCGCATCAACTCGAACAACCTTATACTTGCGCAGTGGTCGGGGTCTCAGCACCGCCGTCGTTTTTACCAAATCAGACAAAGACGTGGACGTTGCTGCTGGATCATCGTAACCCAAAGTAATCAGCCAAAACCGGCCATCTTCGGATAGTTCCACCTCTTCAAGCTGAAGATGGCTCAACTTTTGGACCGCAAATGACTTCTCGAAAAAGGCTATTGCGGATTTTACAGCCTTGTGAACGTCTATTTTTGGTTCTTGAAGCGTCGTTGTCATTACTTGTGCGATACTCTACACGGCGGTTTCGACTTTGGGAAGCCCCTCCGGCTCAACCCATTTCCCGTGTTCGTGAATCAAATCCACGAGCCGTTCCACGGCTTCGGCTTCGGGGATGTTGAATTTGATCGGCGTTTTGCCGACATAGAGGTTGATCTTGCCGGGCGCACCGCCCACGTAGCCGAAGTCCGCGTCGGCCATTTCGCCGGGGCCGTTCACGATGCAGCCCATGATGGCGATCTTCACGCCCT
>CAZNOE010000203.1:0-9088 GCA_964574525.1 uncultured Bifidobacteriaceae bacterium | reverse complement strand
CAAATCCTCCGCGATGCCGCCGCACGCACGCAACGACGAGTCCGCCGCCAGCAGGAACGAGCCGCGCAAGGCGTTCGAGTCGTTGTTGACCTTGGTTTCCGCGGCGTCAATCGCGAGCTTGATATACTGGTTGAGCAACCACGAATTGGTTTTGAGCCGCGCCGAACCCACCATGTTCACGGTGAGGTTCGATACGATGAGGTTGCCAATGCGCGGCAGCATCGGCGGGTTATAGCCTTGCGCCCAAATCGCCAGCGAGTTCAGTTCATCCAGCAGCTTCACGCCGTCCGCCAGGCGCTCGGTCGTCCAGGGCCGTTGAATCAACGCCTCCGTTGCGGCCAGTTGATTGGTGAAAACGCGATTCAGGAATTGCGCGATGCCGGAGTTCGTCCGGATGATCGGCGTGGACAAAGCGGCGTTCGCTTTGGCAAGCGCGCGCAGGCCGAACGGATCGTCGCGATATTTTTTCGGGAGCGCTTGGTAATACGCGATGGCCGCATTGCCGCCATTCGCGAGATAATCGGTAAACTCATTGAGCCGATAGAGGAAATTGTCCTGCAGTTCCGTGTCCGCCGTCGGGTTCGTGAGGCGGTTGGTGCCGTTCAGTTGAACGATGGGTTCGGTCGAATAGGTGAACCCGCCACCCTGGTAGAATTGATGGAATTGGATCAGCGCGAAGGTGGCGTTGCCGATCTCGCCGACGTGATTGGCGTTTGTGACCGAGAGCGTGCGCATCTTGAGAATCAGCAATTCGCGATAGCGCATGGCGAGCGTCTGGCGCGCGGCGGCTTCGACCGGGAGTTCCGTGTGGCCGAGCACCTGATAATTCTGCGCCGCCCCGAGCAGATTCGTCAGCGCGGTCAAAAGTTTTTCCGGCGTCAGGTTGGTGAAGACCGCGGAGTCCGGGAGGGCCGCGCCGGTGTTGGTATTGATGCCGAGGCTGTCGAGCGAAGCGATCACGCTGCGGTCGAGAAATGGACCCGTGGCATTGAGGAGTTCGAGCGAATAACCGCCGAGGACCGGATCGCCGCCGCGGCATTGCAACCCCTTCGCGACGGAAACCACGGCGCTGAGGACGGCGCGGCGGTTGGCGACGATGGTGCTGTCGGGACGCGTCATCAGTTGCAGCGCCACGTCTTTGCAGGCGGTCGCGTAATCCCGGAACTCCGGCGCATTTCCAACCGCGTCCACGTCCGCCGCTGAACCGCCCCGCTCACTGGCGAGCGCTTCCTTCGCGGCGATGGCCTGACAGAGCCGTTGCAAGACGATGCCGCGTAAATAAACTTCCGATTGCTCCAACTGGTCGCGTTGCGCGCGCGTGTCCAAGGCGAGGTGCTGGAGTTGATCCTTCACGGCGTTGGTGGTCGCGGCGTAGTCGCGCAAAAACTTGTTGGTGGCATCAATCACAATTCCATTCGCCCAGCTCGCCAGTGGGCCGGTCGCGAAGTTCAAGGTTGTTTCCTGAAATTCCGGCGGCGCGCCCGGTTCGCCAAGGTGCAAACCATCGGAGAGCGGTGAGAGCGAATCGAGCGAGGCGTTCAGTCCTTCGAAGTATTCATTCATTGTCCTCGCGAGAGCGGAACCGAAGTTCGTTGCGTCCGGAAACGCCGGCACCATCACGACGATGTTCGTTGTGAAATCGAAACGCAGGCCTTCGGCTGAAACGCCGAAGGAATAGATCGGATCGGCGAGCGACATGAAACCTTCGAACGCCATGCCGTTGGCCAGCGCCAGCCGCGCACCCGCCGCCAGCGTCAGGTTGCCGGGGTGATACGAAATCTTCAGCGGCCGTCGCGCCGGCACTGTGAAGGTCACGCCGCTGGTCGTGTCCGGGAGACTCAACGAGCCGTAAGCCGTTAAATCAAACGCGCCGCCGGAATTGAACGAAGCATGGTCGAGGTTGAGCGAAAAATTGTATTTCGGCAGGCGCAGTTTTCCGCTGAACGCGCCGGAGAGATTATGATTGAGCCGGTCGTACCTGATCGCGCCCGCGACTTTGTCCACGTGAATGTCGCCGGGCAACAGCAGGTCCACGACTTGCAGATAACCCGGTTGCTGACGGCGGCTCTTTTCGCTTTCGGCATAAGCCACGGCGACCGCGCGGGCGGCACTCAGGACGACGCGCGCTTGCTCCAAATAAAATCCGGCGGGCGGCCTGATTCCCGGCGGTGTTCTGGCGGTCCGCTTCGTCGAGCAAGCTCGTGGCCGCGAGGTTCAGATCCGAATAAGCCCGCGCGGCGCCCGCCACGTTCACCAACTGTTGCACGACCAGGGGCAGACGCGTCGTCTTCCACGCGTTCGGCGGCAGAGCGAGCGCATCGCCCAATTCATCATGTTCCATTCCCGCGCGCAGCAGCAGCGAAAGGTCCGGCAGCGTGAGATTCGTTCGCCGGTTGAAGGCATCATCGAGCGCGGGCGTGAGGCCATTGTAAAGATTTTGAAATTGGGATTGGTAACCCGCCAGCACGCCCGGGCCGCCGCGGTGCAGCAAACCAATCACGCTTTGCAGCGCGACGTGGACTTCGCGTGGACTGCGAATCATTGGCGGGCTGTTGAAATGGAGTTGCCCGAGCTTGCCGCTGAAGGTGCTTAGCGTGGCAACGGTTGGAACGCCGGCGGCGTTGAGCGCGGCGGTGTTGGCGATGAGACCGCTCTCGCGCAGTTGGACGAGTTGCAGCACGTCCGCGAGGGCCGCGCTGTACGCCGTCATGTCGCCGAGCGTTTCGGCGGCGGACAAATCGGCGGAGAGAATTTGCCAGACGTGAATGGCGAGTTGCGTGAGCATTTCCTGCGTGGGCACGCCGCTGAGTTGGTCGTCCACGCCAAGTTGCTGCGCGGTTGCAAGGACTTCGAGCAACGGCACCATTTGATCGAGCGCTTCGGTGCGACTCATCGCGGCGATGATCGAACCCGGTGGATTGAAGACATTGCTTTGCACGCCGAGTCGCGCGACGTAGTCAGTCGCAAAGCGCTGGAGCAAACTCGCGAGCGCGGCATCGAGCGAGGCATCGAGCGGACTGCCGATTTGCTGGAGCAGCGCTTTGAGTTCGAGCAGGCACGCCGCAACTTCCTTCATGCTGCGCAAACTGGAGACGGCGTCGGACGATTGCGCGGCGCGAATGGCAGCGGCGACGGAGAGATTCAGATTGTTGTCGAGCGCCGCTTGAGAAGCCGGATCGAGACTAAACCCACTGGCAGCGGCTGCGCTCGCCGCGACCTTCGCCCGTTGCAAGGCGACGTGAACGCAGATAACGCTTTCGAGGTTGCGGCCTGCTTGCGCGGACTGGCCCGATTGCGTGAACAGATCGCCGAGTTCAGCCAGCGCCAGCACCGGGCCGGGCGTGACTTCAGCCAGGCAACTCCACGCTTGCAGTACACTCGCTGGTCCGGCCAGCGCGCTCGGGGCCGGTGGCAATCCGGGCAACGCTTGAACGTCTGCCGGCGGCGCGCCCGCGGCCGCGGCGGTGAAATTCAAGTAGGCCGTGTCGAGACAACGCAATGCTTTGGCAGGGCCGTTGAGCAGAGTCGCGTTCGTGACGTTCGGAACGGCGGGCGGTTGCGGCAACAGGTCCGCGAGGGAACTGAGCAATGACCAATGAAGACCCTGCGCCACGAATTGAAGTTGATAAACCGGATCGTCCAGCCCGAAATCCACCATCATTTTGGGGCCGTCAGGAAAAGAGACTTCGGCGCGGCCGCCGAGCGCGACTTCGCCGTTCGCGCGGAGTTCGAGCCATACCGGCCGGTCGGCGGCGATGCTGGCTTTGGGCGCGAAGGGCGAACCGTCCGGCAACGTGAACTCGCCGTAGAAGGGAATCCGCAGCGTGCGGTTGTCTTGCAATTCCACCGTGAGGCCGTCGTAGCGTCCGGAATTTTGCGGCAGTGGAAGATTGGGAATGTTCAAACGGAATTGCGCGCGGCGCAGACCGCCTTCCTCCAGCGTGCCGCTCACGAGACGCAGCGGGAATTTGCCAAAGACTTTCAGGTCGAGCCCATTGGTGGAGCCGAACCAGCCGGCGAGCGTCGCGATTTCCACCGGACCCATCGGCAAACGTTGCGGCACATTCGTCACGAGCGTGAGCGCGCTGGCGAGTTGGAACGGCGAACGCGGACCAAACCCGAGCGTGACGTTGGTAAACTCGAGATAGGACTGGCCGTTGAGGCTGACTTGCCGCGCGCCGTTCGGAAACCGCAGGAAGAATCCCTGGCCGATGCCGAGCGGACTGCGCCCTTCCGGTCGAAACTCGAAGCGCGCGAGCTGGCCATTGGTCGTCACCGCCACCGAACCGCCTTCAACCGGCAGTCCGTTCGTGTTGAGTGGAACGAAATGGTCCGGGTCGGCCAAAAAATACGTCGGGCTGACGACATCATGGAAACGGACGCGATAGAAGCGCTGCGTCACGGGCGACGTGTCGTCGTAGATGGTAAACCCGTCGCCGCCGGGCACGGTGGCCAGCGGAATCCAGTTGGTCGGACTGAGTTGATCGTTGGCGGCGCGTTCCAACTGGTAGGTCTGGTCGGGAGAACTTGTCCAGGTGATGCGCCAGCCGCCGCCGGGCAGCGGGGTGGGCGGAGACAAGATCGGTTGGGCGCCGGCGGAAAAGAGCAAGCTGAACCTGAGAGAAAGAAACGCGAACGCGAGGGGATTAAACGACGACGGCCGAAATGCCGCCGTTCTGGAAAAACACCCCGCCGCAACAAGTTCAGCAGGCACAGGCTTGGTTGGGTTTCCCGGAGCCAGGGTTTGCCGGGTCGAGCGCAATCTGTGGCGCGCATCCACGCGCCGTGCTCCTGTCGCGAGTGAGGGCATTCAAAAAACAATACGCCGTCGGCCGCATACGCCAACCAACCCTGGGTCTTGTCAAACGCCGCTCCCGCTCCGGCGCCGCGCACGCGTTGCACTCCAGAACCATCAGGGATTTGTAGTGCATGGTGCATTGATTATCAGAACGGGCGCGTTTGGAGCAAGCTAATTTCCCGTCGCGGCGCAGTTGCGCAGGCGCGAACGCATCCTGCCGCCCGAACAAAACGCTCGCACCAGACCAAACGCGCAATCCAGCCGCCGGGCTAGCCGCTGTTGCGCCGCCAAGGCGGAAAGCACTGGCTCACTGGCAGTCTGGAAGGCTGCCGCTACGCTTGCTACGCTGACATACACCGACCGCGAGCGCTAAAGATTGGCCTGAAAACCCGTTTCGGCTACGCTCGTTGCATGAGATCTGGTTTCATCGCGACCGTGAAAGCTTTTTTGTATGGATTTCTCTTCACTGCCGGCACGGCGTTCGCCGACACCAACTTCTTTCCCATCATGCCGTGGAATCACGCGCCGAATGATCCGGCGGTGTTGAAGCGCATCAAGGATTGCGGTTTCACCGTCGCGGGTTTTGTGGCGCCCGGCACGCTCGATAACTGCGAGAAAGCCGGGTTGAAGGCGATTGTCTCGGACACGCGCACGTCCGGTTACGACTGGGCCAAGGTGGACGCCGCCGCCGCGAGAAAGAACGTTGGGAGCCTCGTGGCGGAAGTTGGAAAACATCCGGCGGTGTTTGGCTATTACCTGCGCGATGAGCCAAACGCCGGCTGGTTTCCCAATCTGGAAATCGTCGCGTCGCGCATCCGCGAACTCGCGCCGGACAAATGGCCTTACATCAATTTGTTTCCCGATTACGCCAACAGCGAGCAACTCGGCACGGCTAATTACGCTGAGTATCTCGAACGCTTTATCACCACGTGTCACCCGAAGATCGTCAGCTACGACAATTACTCGCTGATGGACAACGGCACCGTGCGCGACAGTTTCTGGGCGAACCTGGAATCCGTTCGCGCCGCGTGCCAGAAACACGGCCTCGAATTCTGGAACATCGTGCTCTCCGTCGCGCACTTCAATTATGCCGAACCGAGCGCCGCGGGATTGCGACTGCAAGCTTACTGCACGCTCGCGTGCGGCGGACGCGGCCTTTCTTGCTTCACATATTTCGCGCCGCCGGTCGGCGGCTATCGCGGCGCGCCGGTGGACCAATTCGGCAATGAAACGGCCACGTGGCACTTGATGCAGAACGTCAACCTGCAAGTTCAGAAACTCGCGCCGACGTTGCTGCAACTGAAGTCCGACGACGCGTATCACATCGGGAAAGTTCCGCCGGGCTGTCACGGTCCGTCCACGAACACCCTCGTCAGCGGTATCGCGGGCGACAACGTGCTGGTCGGCGATTTCACGCATGCGGACGGCTCGCGTTACGTGATGGTGGTGAACAAAAGTCTGACCGGCTCGCGCACCTGCTGGCCGCAATTCCGCCAATCACCGAAAAGCCTGAAACACATTTCGCCGTACACCGGCGCGGTGACGCCGTACGAAGGCGAATACACCTGGCTCGCGCCGGGGCAGGGAGTGTTGCTCAAGCCGGAGTGGTGAATCAGACTCCGATGTTCCGGCGGGTCTCGTCCAATTCAACACGCAGTCCCGGATGCAAATCTTCCAGCAGAAACTTCCACAGCCGGGCCGACGCCATCAGGTCAGGGTCGCGCAGCCGTAGAATTTCGGCGACTTGCCGCGCAACGGCGACATCGCGGCAAAGCTGATACAGCCGCTTCCAATCCTCCGTGCCGCCGCGCTGGACGATGTTCAACCAGTCCAGCGGCGTGGGCGCATTGGTGCTGCGAGAAGGGTTCATGGTTGTTCGCCTTGCGGCCAGTTCGCCGGCAGCGCCGAAGGCAACGCGCCGTCGAGTTCCAGTTTCAGCAAGGCACGCCCCAGTTTCCGACATACATCCGCGACGAAACGCCAATCTGTGAACGGCGCGCGCAGTCCCCTGTATGCCGCCAGCGACGCGGCGGCAAAATCAGCCGGCTCGGCTTCGCAAGCCTCGGCAAAGCGCGTGGCCCAGGTCTGCGGCGGGCGTGATGGGTAAACCAGATTGAGCCACGAGAGCGATCGCAACGCCGCTTCCACCCCAAGACTTCCGCCGAGCGCGGCCACGTCCACGTAATCGCGCACTGCCCGCCGCTCCGTCAGCAGAAACGCCTTCACGCGCAACATCTCCGCGCCCGTTGGAATTCGCAGCCCGTCCACCGTGATCGTTTGCAGCGGAACGTCGCGGCGCAGTTGGCGGATGCCGAGTTCGACCCCTTCGTGTTCGCCGAGGATGAGCACGGGCGGGTTGCGGCGATTCGTGCGCCAGCCCGCCCATGATTCCAGGTTGGCGGAAACCTGCTCAAACCGCGCGCTGAGATGAGGCGTCACCACATCCACGTCGAGCGAGAAGCGATGCCCACAATGCAATGCCGCGGCCGTGCCGCCGACTGCAACCGCGTCCCCGTCCGCGAGTCTGGCTTGCAATTGGCGGCCCTGCTCTATTACGCGCTGGAATTCCGGCGATTCCATGCGGGCAGGATAACACAAATCGTTGTGTGTCGGCAGCAACATTCCGGCGCGGGGACACCGTACGAAGGCGAATACGTCTGGCTCGCGCCGGGGCAGGGTGTGTTGCTGAAGCCGGAGTGGTGAAGCGCAGTTTCGCGTCTCAAACCTTTGGCGGTTCTTCGCCGCGTTCGGCGAACCAGTGACGGAGGAAAACCAAATCGGGCCGGTCCTTTTCACGATGCGTCACCGCCTTCATGCGCCAGAGCAAACGCGGCGACGCGAACGGAATCGGCACGCCGTCCACTTCCCGCACGAAAATGTCCTTGGCCGCTTCCTCGTAATCAATGCCGCCCGCCGAACGCATCAAGTCCACGACAATTTCATCGCCAACCCGGATGACATTGTATTGCTGAAGTTCCCCGGGCTGAAGTTCGCGGACTGCGTTGTCGGGCAAAGTGGACAGCGCGGAAAAAACTTTCGCCTCGTTCTCCGTGTCGGCGGCGACCAACAAATCAACGTCCATCGTCCTACGAGGGCGAACCCGCCGATGACCACGTAACGCGCACCGCGCTGGTTCAATTCGCGGCACAAATCCCGCAAATCCTCAACCGTCGGTTCGCGCGGAGCTAGCTCGTTGGCCGGGCGATCATCCGCCATAACCATTGATCCGCTTCTTCGTGGGTTTTGAAACGGTGCACGCCCCGGGGGACGCGCACACCGCCGAAGGATTTTCTCCAAGCGATTGAATCTACCTTGTTGCTGGTGGCTGTCGAAAGACCATTCGGCGTCTTCGTCCGTTTGCCGACGAAGCGGTCAATTTTCTCTTCGACGTTGATGAACGGCTGTTTCACGGCGTCGCCAGCATAGACCGTCAAACAAGACAAAGCAAGCGGAGCCAATGAATCCATAATTGTTGCTGATTATTTCTTCTTGGAAGCAATCTCTCTCATCAAGAAGACGATCACCCCGGCAACGAGGAGAACCAATCCGATTAGCAACGAGACAAACAAAGAGATGATGACACCAACGACAATCAATCCCACCGCAAGAATTCCAATGCCCGTGTAGGATTCACTTTTTGGCTTTTCCGCATGGAAACCAGCAGGGTTTATCGCATGGCGTGGGATAAATGTATGTCCGCATGACGGGCACTCGTTTTGTTTGCGAGCATTCTCAAGAATTATTTCAACCTCGGCCTGGCAAGCGGGACATTTTTCGTGGACAACCATACCTATTTGAGATTCTGCGGATTGAGCGGCTTCAAATCTTTCGGCAGGAAAACGCCATCCTTGCGGATCAATTCGCCGTCGAACCACACCTCGCCGCCGCCCCAGTCCTTGCGCTGGATGAGCACCATGTCCCAATGCACGGCGCTGCGATTGCCGTTGTCGCACTCCTCATACGCCTGCCCCGGCGTGAAATGCAGCGAGCCGGCGATCTTTTCGTCGAACAGAATGTCGCACATCGGACTCAGGATGTAGGGATTGAACCCAAGCGAAAATTCGCCCACGTAACGCGCGCCCGCGTCCGTGTCGAGAATTTCATTGAGCCGCTTGGTGTTGTTCGCGGTGGCGGCGATGATTTTGCCGTCCTTGAATTCGAGCCGCACGTTTTCAAATTTCGTGCCGGAATAAATCGTCGGTGTGTTGAACTGGATGATACCGTTCACGGAAGTCTTCACCGGGCAGGAAAAAACTTCGCCGTCGGGAATGTTGCGGTCGCCCTTGCACA
>CAZNOE010000202.1:0-9093 GCA_964574525.1 uncultured Bifidobacteriaceae bacterium | reverse complement strand
TCTGCGCGGCCTCCGTTTCCGGCAGGCAATAGAGGCAGCGGAAATTGCAGCGGTCGGTGAGGCTTACCCGCAGGTCGCGCAGAATCCGGCCATGCGAATCAATCAGAACCGAAGGGTCAGGGGTTCCGGTGTCAGGGGTCAGGTCAGAAGCGTCCGGATTGGTCCTGACACCTGATACTTGATCCCTCGCACCTCGCACCTGATTCATGGCTTCGGCGCGGGCGCCGTCCCCGCCGGGCTGTTCGTCAGCGGAGGGATGACGCGCACCGAACCGTCGGCGTTGACCTCCACGTTCAAATCATAGCGGTTGGTTGTGGCTTCACTGGCCGGCGGTGTCCCCGGCCCGTGCTGGATCAGTTGTTGCGCGCCTTTCTGGTCCGTGCTGAAAAGGCCTTTGCGAATCCAGTCGAGCCGCCGCGCAAGGGAGAGTTCCCTCTTCAACTCGGACACTTGGGCGCGGAGAACTGCCAGATCGTTGAACTTTTGTTCCAAGTCAGCCTTTTCAGCCATCATCCGCTTGAGTTCCTTTTCCAGAAACGCCTTGTCACCTTCGGAGGCGGCCAGTTTCTTCTGTGTGTCGGCAATTTGCGCGGTGAGGTTGGTGAGCGCGACACCGTACTCGATAGCCTGCTTGTCGAGGTCCTGGTTCCGCACTTCCAACTTGGCAATCTCGGCGTCGCGTCGGGCGACTTCGTCCTGGGTGGCCTTTAGCGACTGCTGGGTCCTGGCGAGCGTCGCGGTCGTGTCGGTGTACTTGGTCGCAACCTCGGTGTATTTGTTGGTCAATTCACCAAACTGCTGTCTGCGGCTTTCAATATCTTTTTCGAGATTTTGAATGACCTGCTTGTGATCTTCGAGGTCAGCGCGCGTCTTTTCCCACTGGTTCGAGTGGAAAAGAATGGTGTCGGTATCTTTGCGCTTTTCCTGCGTGGCGGCTTTTTTCGTGGTGACCAACGCCACCACCAGCCCGATGCAGACCACGGCCAGAATGACGACCCCGATCAGATTTTTCATAATAACCTTATCATGGCGAGGCAGGGCGCGTTTGGCAAGTGCGCATCTCCCTCGCTTCCTTTCTTGGGCGCATCTCAATTTTTGCGGGGGTATCGCGGTGTCGAAGTCCCCTGTGTTTGCAGCCCTTTCATTAACACCCTGCTAAAGCTGCTAAAGCAGGGTGGGAACGAGCTGCGGGAGTCCGCAACCGTTTCAACGGTTTCGTCAGCTTGTAGGAAACCGTTGAAACGGTTGGGGCCGCCGCCGCCCAATAACACCCCGCTAAAGCTGCTAAAGCAGGGTGTTAATGAGAACCACTCAGCCAGGGCGGAAAGTGTGAATTGGCTCGAGTTAAATGATTTAGACTAATCGCATGTCGCCGGGCCATTGGCGTGTTTCCGATTTAACGATTCAACCATTTAACGAATTCGCGCATTGAACCCGCCCGTCATTCCTGACCACACGCTGCTCCGCCCCATTGGCCGCGGGGCCTATGGTGAAGTATGGCTGGCGCGGAACGTTATGGGCGCGTTGCGCGCCGTGAAGATCATCTGGCGGCGCCAGTTTGAGAGCGATCGGCCCTACGAGCGAGAATTCGCCGGCATTCAACGCTACGAACCAGTCTCGCGCAGTTCCGGCGGACTCGTGCACGTGCTGCACGTCGGACGTAACGAGGCGGAAGGCTACTTCTACTACGTGATGGAGTTGGCGGATGCGGCTGAAGTGTCAGGTGTCACGTGCCAGGTGTCAGGTAAAGAAGCCGAACCGAAGCCGCACCTGACACCTGACACCGAAACTCCTGACACCTACTCTCCCCGCACTCTCCGCTCTGACCTCAAACGCTTCGGCCGGCTGCCGACCGCCGATTGCTTGCGCCTGGCGCTCGACGTGATCAACGGCTTGGCCGAACTCCACCGGCATGGACTGGTTCACCGCGATGTGAAACCTGGCAACATCATTTATGTTCAGGGCCGCGCGAAGCTCGCCGACCTCGGGCTGGTCTCGGTCGGGGACGAAGGCCGGACCTTTGTTGGCACCGAGGGTTACATCCCACCGGAAGGCCCCGGCTCCTCTGCCGCGGACCTTTACGCGCTGGGCATCGCGCTGTACGAAGCGAGCACCGGTCATTCGCCGGAAAAGTTTCCGGACGCGCCGACGGAATGGTTCGCCGACGAGACCGGCAACGAAGCACTCGAATTCCATGAGATCATTTTGAAGGCGTGCGAGGGCCAACGTGAACGCCGTTACGAAAGCGCCGAGGCGATGCAAGCCGACCTCGCGCTCCTCCAAAGCGGGCAGAGCGTCCGTCGTGTGCGCGCGCTGGAACGTCGCTACGCCCGCCTGCGATTCAGCGGCGTCATCGGGACAGCCCTTCTCGTGTGTGCCTTCGTGGCGGTCTTCTTCGCGAATTACCGCGCGCGAGTCGCAACGGAAAGTCGCGCCAAGGAGGCGCGTCTGCGCGAGCAGGCGCAAACCTCGCTGGTTCGCGCGGAGAGCGCGGAACGCGAGGCGCGCCAGCAGCTTTACATCGCTCTGCTCGAACAGGCGCGCGCCACGGTGCGCAGCGGCGAATTGGGACAGCGGGTCAAGGCGCTCGACGCGATTCAGCGGGCGTCCGCAATTTCCAACTCCGCCGCGCTGCGCGGTGTCGCGCTGGCGGCGCACGCGTTGCCAGACTTGCGGTTCGAGCGGGAGTTGCCGTACAGCACCGAGTTCACACTGCGGCTCCCGGACCCGTCGTTCGAGCGCATCGCTCTGTGCCGCGGTCGTGGTCCGGTCGAGATTCGCGCCATCTCTGACCAGCGGCTGCTGGCAACACTGCCGGCCAGCACGAACCTCTCGGCGTACTACGCGGAGTGGAGCGCGGACGGACGCTTCCTAGCCGTAAAGCGCGACTATGATTCCGGCGCCACGCGCTCAGACAACGAGGTTTGGGATGTCGCAGACGCGCGGCGGTTGCTGTTGCTCCGAGGTGTTCCTTACGGTGTGTGCTTTCATCCCCGACTTCCCAGACTTCTCGGTGCGCGGACGAACGGCGCGACGGTTTGGGACTTGGAACAGCGCGCCGAAGTGAACGGCGTTCCGCTGAACAGCGCGCCGTATTGGCTGAGGTTCGCGCCCAACGGCGAGCGGTTCGCGGCGAGCTACGCCGGAAACAACACCTGGGCTGTCTCGATTCATCACATCGGCAGCGGCGAAATGATCTGTTCGAACGCGTTCGACGCCTATGTGGCCTCCTTCAACTGGCATCCATCCGGGAGTTGGCTTTCCGTGGTTGACCATGGCGGCAATGTCCACCGGATGGACGCGCAAACCGGTGAGAAACATTTGCTCGGCCGCCATAAGGCGCAAGCCACGCGAATGGACTTCAGCCCCGACGGCGCGTACCTGATGAGCGGCGGTTGGGAGCGTGAACTGATCTGCTGGGACGCGCGCAGTCTGAAGCGCGCCTTCACTGTCTTCTTGAACGGTTACGTCGGGCGATTTCGCGCGGATGGACGGGTATACGCCCTGGAGACGGAAACCGGCGTGCAACTGCACGCGTTCGAGCGGGCCAGCGGGCATCGTGAGTTTGCGGAGGATCTGGGGCCGCTCTTGCGTTACGCCGCCTTTTCTCCGGACAGCCGCTGGCTGGCGGCGGCGGGAACGGAGGGAGTCGGCGTCTGGGATTTGCAAAGCGGCGGCCCCGGCGTGCGAGCCACCAATGCCTGGGCGACGCGGGTCCGCTTTGCCGCCAACGGCGAACTTTTCGCCGACCGTAGCGGCGCCGGTTTCCGCTGGCGCGTGTCGCCGGGGACCAACGCGGTTTCGCCGCCGGAATTATTGCCGCTCGCGCT
Source organism: uncultured Bifidobacteriaceae bacterium (assembly GCA_964574525.1). Taxonomy (GTDB): domain Bacteria; phylum Verrucomicrobiota; class Verrucomicrobiia; order Limisphaerales; family JADLHS01; genus WYBW01. Next base: position 5,263 of record CAZNOE010000202.1, on the reverse strand, counting down.
CGCGTTGCCCGAGCGTTTCGCCTCGCTCTGCCTGGTTTCCAATGTGGTTGTGCTGACGGGCGCGCGCGGTTCGGCGGTGGTTGGCCCCGGCGAGTTGGGAACCGGACCAAACGAATGGAAGCCAACGGCGGCGGGATTGAACGGTGTTTCGCCTGATGGCCGATGGCTGGCCTTGTTTCCCTCGTTCACGCCGCACCTCTTCGTCCATCGCCTGCCCGATCTGGAGCGCGTAACGATTCTCACCAACACATCCAACGTTGGCACTTTCCAGTTTTCGCCGGCGGGCGACGAACTCGCGGTGTCCTGCCGGCTGGGCGTGGAGTTCTGGAGCACGACGACGTGGCAGCGCACGCGGACCATTACCAATCGGAACAACCAGCTTTATTCCGCCGATGGCCGGACCATGTGGCTGACCGAGGAATTACGCGCGGCAGCACTCCACGACGCGCTTACCTTTGAACTCCTTATGTCGCTACCCGTCGGCACGTATCCGTTGGCCGTCAGTCCGGATGGCCGCCGTCTCGCCGTGAGCGTGGACCTGCGGCGATTGCAGGTGTGGGACTTGACGGAAGTGCGGTCGCAGCTCGGACAGTTGGGACTGGATTGGCGGGAATAACCAAAAGGAAAACATCCGACAACCAACATCCAACATCGAACATCCAATGATCTGATTTTGCGCCGTCATTGGATGTCGGGCGTTGGATGTTGTGTTCGATGTTCCTTGGGGTTCGACGGGGAAAGCCCCACTGCACTTTGTTGAAAGGACCCCGCCGCTGCCGGCTTACCACAATTGTGAACACGTTCTTCAACCGAAGAATTCCCCAAAAGGTAGGGCGCGTCGCTCCGCCCGCGCCGCAAACTTGCAAATCATCGGTGAGGGTTTCCAGTGCGTTGCCCGGCGCGCGCGGAGCGACGCGCCCTGCCGCAACGACTCTTTCCGCCTGCCGGCGAAATCGGAAATTATGAAACACTTCCTCGTCCTCATCCTCTTGTGCGTTGCCGTCGTTTCGGCGCGCGCTCAAAGCTCTGCCATCACCTATCAAGGCCGGCTGGCCGCGAACGGCTGGCCCTATACCGGCTTCGCCGAAATGCAGTTTACGCTCTTCAATGCGCCGACCGGCGGTGTGGCCGTCGCCGCCAGCACGCCCGTCATCGGCGTCAACGTGAGCAGCGGACTGTTCACCGTTCCGCTGGATTTCGGCGCGGCGGCGTTTACCGGTGCGGACCGCTTTCTGGAAATCGAGGTGCGCACCAACCTGGGTGCGTTCTTCAGGCTGACGCCGCGACAGCCAGTGACGCCCACGCCTTACGCCTTGTACGCGCGCACGGCAGGAGCGGTAACGAACAACTCCATCACCGCCGCGAGCATCGCCGGCGGCCAGGTGGTGAAGAGTCTCAACGGCCTCGAGGATACCGTGAACCTCGTCGCCGGCACGAACATCGGTCTCACGACCAGTGGCAACAGCGTCAGCCTTTCCGCCGGCCCGTGGCTCCCCAATGGAAGCAGCACGTTTTACAACGGCGGCAACGTCGGCATCGGCACGACCAGCCCGCAGAACTTGCTGCATGTAAACGGGGATGTCCGCTGGGGCGGAGACACTACCAACTTCGTCTATTCCGGCGAAGATGGAGGGGGCCTCTTCATCGAACAGAGCGGCAACTCATCCGCCAAAAGCGGAATCCGCCTGCAAACCTCGAAGTCCGGCAATGCCAGTGACTATGCCCAGTTCTTCATCAACCCGAACAATGGCTTTTCGTTCTTCAGCCTCGGAACTGGAAATGGGAACGTGGGCATTGGCACCACGACGCCGCAAGCCAGACTGGATGTTCGCGGCGATGTTCGCCTGGGTCCCAGCGGCCAGTATCGCGCGACAGCCGGCGAAGAGAATCTGCGCATCGTGCGGGGAGTGGTTGCTGCAGACGGGGCTACTATCGCTGGATCCGGTTTCACCGTGTCTCATGTGCAGCAGGGCGTATATAACATCACATTCAACCAGGCGTTTAATGGACTCCCCGCCGTCACGGCGACGGGCAGAAACATGTTCGCCGTATATTCCCTGCTTACCGTTAACAGTGTCACCATCGCTCTAATCAACGACTTCGGGAACCCGTTGGACAGGGAGTTCGCTTTCATTGCCATCGGCCCACGCTGAAGCGGCACCGCGCCAAAAACTGAACGTATGAAAACCATCAAATACCACCTCGTCCTCATCCTGTTGTGCGCTGCCGCGACCGCGGCACACGCACAAAGCACGGCGTTCACCTACCAAGGCCGGCTGGCCGCGAACGGGTCGCCCTATACCGGCTTCGCCGAAATGCACTTCACGCTCTTCAACGCGCTCGTCAGCGGTGTGGCCGTGGCCACCAACACACCCGCCACTGCCAGCGTCAACGTGACCGACGGACTGTTCACCGTGCCGCTGGATTTCGGCGCGGCGGCGTTCCCCGGCGCGGACCGCTGGCTGGAAATCCAGGTCCGCACGAACTTGGGCGCATTCATCACGCTGACCCCGCGACAGGCGCTGACGCCCACCCCCTACGCCCTGTTCGCGCGCACGGCAGGAACGGTGGTCAACAATTCTGTCACCGCCGCGAGCATCGCCAGCGGCCAGGTGGTGAAAAGCCTCAACGGCCTGAGGGATACCGTCACCCTGGTCGCCGGCACGAATGTCGTGCTCAGGACCAATGGCAACAACCTCAGCCTTTCCGCGGGCCCGTGGTCGCCCAATGGAAGCGACACGTTTTACAACGGCGGCGGCAATGTTGGCATTGGCACGACCAGTCCGCAGGCCGCGTTGGATGTGAACGGCACCCTCCGTTGGGGCGGGACAACCACGAACTTCGCATACTCGGGAGAAGATGGCGGCGGACTTTTCATCGAACAAGATGCGGCCTCTGCCGCTACCCACGCCGTTCGACTGCAAACTTCCATCTCCGGCAATCACAACGATTATGCGCAATTCATTATCGACCCCATTAATGGTTTTTCGTTCGCGACCCTTGGCAGTGCAAATGGCAGGGTAGGCATCGGCACGATGGCGCCGCAAGTCACCCTGGATGTTCGCGGGGACATCCGATTGGGTCCCTCCGGTCAGTTCCGCGCGGTGGTCGGCGGCGAAGAGAACCTGCGCATCATTCGGGGAAGCGTGTTCTCTAATGGTGTCAGACGGAGCGGATCTGGTTTCACTTCGGTGCGGCTCGCAGCTGGCAAGTATCTGATTACCTTCGACACGCCTTTTGCCGCTGCTCCAAGTGTTACAGGCACGGCGCACCAACCCATCAATAACTCCCAAGTCAGGATCTATGTGACTCTCGGTTTCGGCGGCGCGACGACTTCCGACGTAGTCTTCCAACTGATAGAACTCAATGGCGACGTTAACGATCGGACTTTTGACTTCATCGCCATCGGCCCGCGGTGAAGCGGCGTGGCTCCGGCACACCGAAGCAGTGATTGGAAAAGCGGGAACGACTGAATCCAAATCCGAAGCGAATGATGGAAACACAAATTCAAAGCTCCAATAGCCAAGCACCAAGCTCCAGAGAAATTCCAATGACCAAGCACCAAAACAGAATTGCAGTCAGACGCCTAGTACGGCGACAAAGCAATTTCACGACATTGAGCAGAGGGCAGGTAGGGCGCGTCACTCCGTGCGCGCCGCCACCCGCTGGCAGTCTCCCCAACGGCGCGCACGGAGTGACGCGCCCTACCTCGTTGCGGAATTTGTTTGTCACACTATTAGCCCCACGCCCTTGGAGCTTGAGACTTGGGTCTTCTCTGGTGCTTCGATGTTGGTGCTTGGTGCTTTCTCTCGCGACTAACGGATTTGCCCAGAGCTTTTCCATCGATTGGTTCACCATCGACGGCGGTGGAGGCACGAGCACCGGCGGCGTGTATTCCATGAGCGGCACTATCGGGCAGCCGGACGCCAATGCGCAACCGATGACGGGCGGCAGTTATTCGCTGGTCGGTGGGTTCTGGTCTCTCTTCGCCGTGCAGACGCCGGGTGCGCCACTGTTGACGATTCGCCTCACGACGACCAACACCGCGGTGGTCTCATGGCCATCGCCCTCGACGGGTTTCGCGCTGCAACAGAACGCGGACCTCTCCACGACCAACTGGGTTGCCGCCCCGCAAACCGTGACCGACAACGGCACGGACAAGTTCATCATCGTGAACCCGCCCGCAGGCAATGGCTTTTACCGTCTGTTCAAACCGTAAATGCCGAAGCAAACCCCCAAAGCAGTCAGGAACTCCAGCACCGTATGAAGCATTGCATTTCCTCCCATTGGGCCAGGCGTATCCTCGCGCTGGGCCGTGACCGAAAAAGCTGACACGCTGATTATGAAAACGTCTCCAATCATTCTGGCTGCTGCCGTTTGCATCGCCTTTTCCGCTCACAGCGCGGACACGGAGCAAGTGAAAGTGAACCGCACCGTGCCGAAGATGAAACCGCCGAAACTGGGCCTGGAATTTTCGGCCAATCCAACGACGCAGGAGATTTCCCACGCGCGAGTATTCGAGGAACCGCTCGTGCCGATTGGGGGCGAACCCAGCGCCGAAGAAAATGCCGCGCTGGCCGCGGCGTTGCTCGCCTATTCGAAACGCAGTGGGCCTGATGATTTTTCCAGTCTCACGGGATTTTTGGAAAAGCATCCCAAGTCGCCGTGGCGGGCGGCGCTGCTCACGGACCTCGGTCTCGAATACTACAACACTGCTCATTACTCGCTCGCGCTGGAAGCGTGGGAAAAGGCCTGGCCGCTGGCGAAGGGTGCGACCGACGGGAAAGGCAAAGCCATCGCGGACCGCGCCGCGGGCGAACTGGCCTCAATGTATGCGCGGCTGGGGCGGATGACGGATTTAGAGGCGCTGCTGAAGTCCGTCGAGAACCGGGTGTTCGTTGGTGCGGCGACGGAGCGGATCACCGGCGCGCGCGAGGGGCTTTGGAACATGCAAAACAAGCCGGAGATTTCCTTTAAGTGCGGGCCGCTGGCGTTGCAGAGCATTCTCCTGTCCGATCAGAGACTCCTCAAGTCGTCTCCTACAAACGCGATGATGGAGATTTTTAATTCCGCCTCGACGCAGAAAGGTTTATCGCTGCCGCAGGTGGCTGAACTGTCGAAAAAGGTTGGGCTCAATTATCAAATGGCGTTTCGCGTGCCCCTCTCCCGTCCTTCTGACACCCTCTCCCCATCCGATAGGGAGAGGGACGGGGTGCACTGCTGTTGAAATAAGGATTTCATGTTTAGAACACGAATTTCCGCA
>CAZNOE010000201.1:0-9116 GCA_964574525.1 uncultured Bifidobacteriaceae bacterium | reverse complement strand
TCGTCGGCCTGCTGATCTTCATCTACAGCATCGGCTACATGGCGCACGACGAGAATTTCACACGCTTCTTCACATTCCTGTCGCTGTTCGCCGGCGCGATGCTGGGCGTCGTCATTGCGAACAGCGGCGGCGGCGGCGAAAAAGGCGTTCATAACCACGCGGATCGGCGACGTGGCGCTGCTGCTCGGCATGGTCTGGCTCTATTCGCAAACCGGCACGCTGCTTTTCTACGACGACAACGGCGCTGGCTGCATGGAACAATCCGCGCTCGCAAAAATGGTTGTGCAGACAACCAGCGTTGGCATGGCGGTTTCGACTGGAATTGGTCTGCTGATTTTTCTCGGTGCGATGGGTAAATCCGGCCAAGTCCCGCTGCACGTCTGGCTGCCCGACGCGATGGAAGGTCCGACGCCCGTGAGCGCGCTCATTCACGCGGCGACGATGGTGGCAGCGGGAGTGTTTCTCGTGGCAAGGGTTTATCCGTTGATGGGAGCAGGAAGTGAGACAGGCGCGACGCCTGTCCTACAAGTCATCACCTGGATTGGCGCAATCACCGCCGTCTTCGCCGCGTCAATTGCCGTCGCGCAAAACGACATCAAACGCATCCTCGCTTACTCCACCGTCTCGCAACTCGGCTACATGATGATGGGCCTCGGCATCGGCGGTGTGGCGGTGGGTATGTTTCATCTCATCACGCACGCGTTCTTCAAGGCGTTGTTGTTCATGGGCGCGGGTTCGGTGATTCACGGTTGTCATGACGAGCAGGACATCCGTCGCATGGGCGGCTTAAAGAAATATATGCCTGTGACGTTCGCGACCTACGCCGTCGGCATGTTGGCGCTTGCGGGTTTTCCGCTGTTGTTCTCGGGCTTTTGGAGCAAGGATGAAATCCTCCACGCAGCGCACGGTTGGCCGGTGTCGCAAGGGCCATTTTATTTCGGTTTGTTCGGCGCGCTGCTTACGGCGTTTTACATGACGCGGCAAGTGGCGCTGGTGTTCTTTGGTCAACGTAGGACAGGCGTCGCGCCTGTCTCTGACTCAAAAGAAACCGCCCTTGCGGAACATGGAGATTTGAGACAGGCGCGACGCCCGTCCTACGAACCCCATGAAAGCCCGCACGTCATGACCGTTCCACTGGTTGTCCTTGCGGCCTTCGCAATATTATTGGGCTTCATCGGAACGCCGGCCTGGCCGTGGTTTCAATCGTTCCTGGGCCAGCACCACGGTGCAGCAGGCTTCACGAGCGATGTGATTACGCTCATGGTTCTTTCCTCCGTGGTCGTGTTTGCCGGTATCGGCCTTGGCTGGTGGTTCTATGGCCGAAAGCCGATTCAAAAGGCAGACGCGCCGGACGTTCTGGAACGATTGCCCGCCGACATCTACCAGCTTTTCAAAAACAAGTATTGGATTGACGAACTTTACGAAAAGACTGTGATCGTCTTCAACGCCTGGTGGGCGAAAGTCTGCGCGATCCTCGACGAATGGGTTTGGGGCGGCGCGGTGATGATCGTTTCTTACGCGATCCTCGGACTGTCTGTGGTAAATCGGTTCTTTGACGAACTCGTCATTAATCTCGGCTTCGACCGAAGCTGCGACAGCGTGTCGCGCGGCGGCAAACTCATGTCGCGATTGCAGGACGGTCGCGTGCAAAACTATCTCCGCATCATCGGCATCGCGCTGACGGTGCTGGTGTTGTTGCTGATTTGGGGAGGGAAGGGAAGATGAGAATCGCGATCGTATTTGTTGGGGAGCGCACGCGTCTCGCGTGCAGTTTTTGGCGTCACGCCGAAATCCGCGTACGACAAATGGAAATGGATTTTACGATGGTTCTGGCGCGACGCCCGAACCGGCACGCGCGACGCGTGCGCTCCACATACGGAGGTGCGGTTTGAACGGTTTTCCTATCATCACAGCCATCACACTGCTGCCGCTCATTGGCGGATTGATTGTCGTTGGTCTCGGCGAGGAGCAAAAACGCCTCGCTCGCAAGCTGGCGCTTGGTTTCAGCCTTGCGTCGCTCGCGCTGGCCATTGGGCTGTGGCTGCAGTTCAATGCGACGACTGGCGAGCTTCAGTTTGTACAGAAGCACGAATGGATTCCGTCTCTCGGCGTGAATTATTTCGTCGGCGTGGACGGGCTGGGGCTGTTGATGGTGATGCTTACGGCCATCGTCACGCCGATGGCGATGCTGGCGTCGCGAAGCATGGTAGGGACGCGTTCCACCGCGTCCCAAACTTCTTCCGGAAAAGTTGGGGACGCGGTGGAACGCGTCCCTACCCATGATGCGCCGCCGCTCTACTACGCTCTCGTTCTCTTTCTTCAATCCGGTTTGTTCGGCACGTTCACAGCTCTGAACTTTTTCCACTGGTTCATCTTCTGGGAACTGAGTCTGATCCCGGCGTTTTTCCTCGTGCGGCTTTGGGGCGGCCCGCAGCGCGCACCCGCCGCAACGCAATTCTTCATTTACACGATGGTCGGCAGCGTGGCCATGTTGCTAGCGTTTCTGGCGATCTTTGTTGCAACGGGCAAGTTCGATTTCATTGAACTCGCAGAGCTTGGTCGCAACGGCACGCTGGCTTCCGCACTCGCTGCCAAACTTGGTTGGTATAATCTGAACACCGGTCCGCTCGTGCTCGTGATCCTCGGCGGCGTGCTGCTCGGTTTCGCGGTGAAAGTTCCCCTCATGCCGTTCCACACCTGGCTGCCCGCGACCTACGCGGAAGCGCCCACGCCTGTGACGATGTTGCTTACGGGCGTGATGTCGAAGATGGGCGTGTACGGATTCATTCGCATCGTCCTGCCGATTTTCCAACAGCAAATGCGGGACGAGAAGGTGCAGGCAACGCTGCTCCTGCTAGCGGTCGTCACCATTGTGTTCTCCGCGTGCGCCGCATTCGCCCAACGTGATCTCAAACGCATCCTCGCGTATTCTTCGATCAACCATCTCGGCTATTGCCTGCTGGGCATATTTGCCGTCGCGGGTTCGGGCGGAATCGCTGTCAACGCGGCCACGGAAAGAGCCGCCGCGCTCAACGGCGTGTTCCTGCAAATGTTCAATCACGGCCTGGCAGCGGCGACGCTGTTCATGTTCGTCGGTTTCCTCGAACAACGCAGCGGCGGGCTGCGCGGGCTGAACGACTTCGGCGGCGTGCGCAAAGTCGCGCCGGTGTTTTGTGGGCTGATGGGCATAGCGCTATTCTCATCGCTCGGACTGCCGGGGCTGAACGGGTTCGTGGGCGAATTCCTCATTTTCAAAGGCGTGTTCCCGCTTGCACCGTGGGCGGCGGCGGCGTCCGTGCTCGGCCTGCTGGTCACGGCGATTTTCATTCTCACGATTCTGCAACGGGTCTTCAACGGGCCGCTGAATGAAGAATGGTCGAAGCTGCCCGACCTGACGCTGGGTGAGCGCGCGCTGGTGGCCGCGCCGATCGCGCTGATGTTCGTCCTCGGCGTGTGGCCGCGGCTCGTGTTGGACGTGATCAACCCGACGGTCGTGCGGATGGTGGAGCAATTGAAGTTTTAACAGCCTATGACACCACTAGTGAAAAGAATGTTGTCACTGAGCCAAGAGGAACAGGAGCGAATCGTTCGCAATGAAGATAAAATCAAGGCAACTGAACCCATAACCAACGTAGGCCAAATACCAGACTTACCGTTCAAGAGTATGCAGGAATTGTGGCAAGGCCGGGCCGAAGGACGGCTGTTTGTTGTGATGGATGTTTTTCCAAGCGACGTCCTAGAGGCGTTTGGGTCGAAGCGGGAAGTGCTCACGAGCGCATTCATCAGCTACGCCACGGGACTCGTCGCGATAGGGTTTGTGATTCTGGCGTTTGTCCGATCCGAGTTCGTTTTGCTGCTCGGGGTGCTAACAACCCTGCTCGGGATGTTTGCAGGTCGCATTCTCCTGATTCCAGCAGTTATTGCAGGAGTATTGGCGTTAGCTTTGCATTGGAGTTGGGCTGCTATTGCGATCATTGCTGGCTTCTTCATCGGGTTGGCGATCAGCTTTACGATCCGGTTCCACGCAAGCATGGTTATCGAGCAAATCGCACTCTCGTCGGAGCCGGTCTTCTGCTATTTGTTTCGGCGTGGAATGATTGGAGTGATTGACAAATCTTCCGGCAAGAAGGTGCGTTTTCCTCCGGACATCACCGGCCAACGAAACCTGGTTTCACCCTCAAAGGAATAATCATGCTGGCTTGGGCTGTTTACATTTCATTTCTCGGCTTGCTGGTGCTGATGCTCCTTCCGACGGGCAACGCGTCGCCGGCGCACAATTGACTTTGAAAATCAAAACAACGATAACATACCCATGAGCACGCCATCAAAGGCAGCCGCAAAAAAGCCGGGTCGCGCCCGTGGGTCAAAGACTTGGGGCACGCGCGCGGCGGCGGAAATTCGCGCCAAGTGCAACAAATGGACGCGCGCCGAGCGTGAGGCTTGGCTGGAGCGCGCAATGCAGATTGCCTATGGCAGCGAAGCTCAACCTACCCAAACTCGTCGCCGTTGATACCAACGTCGCCCTCGATTTTGCAAAAAGGATCGAAGACGTGTTCGATGCCATCGCGACGATCCGAACCCGGATTGCCGGCGTCGAATTGCTTCTTCCTCCGACCGTAATGGGAGAACTGGCGAACGCGTCGGCGGCCTCGCCGGACCGCGAAATACGACTGGCTGCGACGAAAATGCTCCGCCAGCATCGGGCTTTGGGATTCCGCGTGGTGAGTTTCATTCCTCTGGGATTTGAGCAAGTGGAACGCATCGCTGAACGCTTGCGCCACCAGAATCTGCTGCCCGAGGAAGAAGTGCATGATTCAGTGATCATCGTCGAAGCGGCTGCGCTTGGCTGCACGTTGTTGACGAGCAGTGACGCGGAGTTGGCTGGTGTTGACCATGAGAAGCTGACCGTGGAGTTAGCCCGGTTTGATCTGACTGCGCCGGTAATCGCAACGCCGCGGGAGATCGTGAAGAAATTCTTCAGATGATGTTAGCCTGGACCATCTACATTTCATTTCTTGGCGTGGTGATGCTGATGCTCCTGCCGCAGGGCAATGCGTCGGCGGCGCGCAAGGTGGCCATGCTCACGGCGGTCGCGGGATTTCTCGTGGCACTGGCGGCGTTTGTTCAGTTCAAGGCGGGCGAGACGGTCACGGTAGCGAACGTGGATTGGATTCCGTCGTTGGGCATTCGTTATCACTTGGCGGCGGACGGGATCAGTTTGACGCTCGTGCTGCTGACAGGGTTGGCGGCGGTGGCGGGGATTTTGTTTTCCTGGAACATTGAGCATCGGGCGAAGGAGTTTTTTGCGTTTTATCTCGCGCTCATCGGTGGTGTATATGGCGTGTTCCTGAGCTTCGACGCGTTCCTGCTGTTCGTGTTTTACGAAATCGCGATCATCCCGAAATATTTCATCATCGCGATCTGGGGTTCGACGCGGCGCGAATATGGCGCAATGAAGCTGGCGCTCTACTCATTCGTCGGCAGCGCGATGGTGCTGGTGGGGTTGATCGCGGCGTATGTCGTCGCGGGCGCGAAGACGATGAGCCTGATCGAACTCGCGAAGTATCTATTCCCGCACGACTTCCAGATGTGGGCGTTCCCGCTGGTGTTCGTGGGCTTCGCAATCCTCGCGGGTCTGTGGCCGTTCCATACTTGGGCGCCGACGGGTCACGTGGCCGCGCCGACAGCGGCTTCAATGTTGCTCGCGGGCGTGGTGATGAAGCTCGGCGCTTACGGCTGCCTGCGAGTGGCGATGACGTTGTTTCCAGAAGGATTGGACGACTGGGGTTTTGGAGTGATGGGATTCCACTCATGGCGCGATGTGATCGCGGTGCTGGCAGTGATCGGTATCGTATATGGCGCGATGGTGGCGCTGGTGCAGAAGGATTTCAAATTTGTCATCGGCTATTCGAGCGTGAGCCACATGGGCTTCGTGCTGCTTGGGTTGGTGACGTTGAACACCATCGGCCTGAGCGGCGCGGTGCTGCAGATGTTTTCGCATGGCGTCATCGCGGGGCTGTTGTTCGCCGTGGTCGGGCGAATGGTTTATGACCGGACGCATACACGGGAATTGTCGGTGTTGGAGGGAATGAATCTGTCGAAGGCGATTCCGTTTGCCGCCGTGACATTTGTCATCGCGGGCGTGGCTTCGATGGGCTTGCCGGGGTTCAGCGGGTTTGTGGCGGAGTTGCAGGTGATCATCGGCGCATGGAAGGCGTATCCGACGTTGGCGGTGATTACGGGCGTGGGAATTTTGATTGGTGTGGCTTACACGTTGCGTGCGGTGCAAAAGGCGTTTTTTGGAGAAGCGGAAAAACCCCTCACCCCGGCCCTCTCCCCATCCGATGGGGAGAGGGAGGCAGGTTCGCAGGCCGGGCATCATCATGCTATGGATGCCATCTCGATTCCTGAACGGATTGGCGCGGTGCTCTTAATCGGCGCATCGCTGCTCATCGGACTTTGTCCGCGGCTGTTGCTCGACGTGATCGTCCCGAGTTTCAATTCGTCGTTGTTTGACGGCTTGAGGAAAGTAGGTTTGCAATGAGCGGTTTTCCCATTCCGATTTCATTAACACCTGACTTCAGTCAGGTGTATGGGACGCAGCGACAGGGGGAAACCGTTTCAACGGTTTTGTTCGTGTGTCGGCAAACCGTTGAAACGGTTTCCCGTATTCCCGTATCGCCTGTCACCCCACTGAAGTGGGGTGTTAATGAGAGGAGGTTCGCGTGAGCTACCTCGAACTCCTCAAACTCGCCGCGCCGGAAACCATCGTGGTCATCGCTGCGCTCGTTGTCCTGGCGATTGACCTGACGACGATGCGCGAACTGGACACGCGAGTTCGCTTCATTATCGGCGGGATGATAGCGGGCGTTGGGTGCATGGCGGCCATCCTTTGGATGCTGGTCATGCCGGCGCACGCCAACGCCTTTGGCGGCATGTTGGTCGTGGACCCGCTGACGCAATTTGTGAAGATCGCCCTCCTCGCGCTCACGATCTTTACGGTGCTGCTCTCCATCGAGTCGAACTTCACAACACACGTCGGTGAGTATCTGGCGTTGATTCTTTTCGCGGCGGTGGGAATGATGTTTCTGGTCAGCGCCGAGGACATCCTGATGATTTTTATCTCGCTCGAACTGACGAGCCTCTCACTTTACATCCTCACGGCGTTCAACAAGCGCAACATCAAGTCCGCCGAGGCGGCGCTGAAATACTTTTTGTTCGGTGGCATGGCGGCGGCGTTCACTCTGTTTGGACTGAGCCTGCTCTACGGCTTGTCCGGCTCAACAAACCTCGGCCAAATCGCCACGGCGTTGAAAGGCAAAGGACTCGATCCCCTGCTGGTCGTGGCCATCGTGATGACGGTTGTCGGCTTCGGCTTCAAGGTCGCCGCCGTTCCATTTCACCTTTGGGCGCCGGACGCTTACGAAGGCGCGCCCACGCCGAGCGCGGCGTTCATTGCTTCAGGCTCGAAGGTCGCGAGTTTTTTCATTTTTGCGAAGGTGATGATGATTGGCTTCGCCGGCGCGGAAGGCAGCGGCGCATGGCACGACTACGCGGCGGGTTGGGTGCCGGTGGTTGCGGTTGTGGCCGGGCTTTCGATGGTGCTTGGCAATTTCGTCGCAATCGTTCAGAGCAGTGTGCGGCGTTTGATCGCGTATTCCGCGATTGCCCATGCGGGTTACATGTTGCTGGCTGTGTTGTCGCACGACAAGGAAGCCGTCGCCTCGCTGCTTTATTACGCGGTGACTTACGGACTGACGACCATCGGCGCGTTCGGCGTCGTGGCCGTTGTCGAGGACAGGGCAGGGGATGACAAGCTCGCCACGTTCGCCGGACTGAGCCGCCGCTCGCCGGTCGTTTCGTTCTGCATGATGATTTTCATGTTGTCGCTGGCGGGCATTCCGCCGTTAGCAGGATTTTTCGGAAAATTTTACGTGTTCGCGGCGGCCCTGAAGACGGGCGCACCCAACCTCGGTTTGCTTTGGCTCGTGATTCTCGCCATCGCGATGAGCGCGGTGTCGCTCTATTACTATCTGCAAGTGCTCAAGCAGATTTACGTGGCCGACGTGCCCGGTGGCGTTCCGGAACTCCATGCACCGATCTTGAGTCAGGTTGTGCTCAGCCTGCTTGCGGCGGGAGTGATTTTGTTTGGCTGCGCGCCGAATCTGCTCGTTGGCGTGCTGCAGCAATGCATCGCGGCGACCGGACTGTGAGTTGGGTTGCGGCTCTGATTAAACGCAGAGGGCGCCGAGGTCCACACAAAGGTCGCGGAAATTATGCCTGTAAACGAAACGCACGAATGAAAATCGAATCACTTCCCCGCTTCCCGCTGGCGCAATTGCCGACCCCCATCGAGGAGCTCAAGACGCTGTCGCGCGAACTCGGCGGGCCGACGTTGCTGATCAAACGCGACGATCAAACCGGTCTTGCCCTTGGCGGCAACAAGGCGCGCAAGCTGGAATTCCTCGTCGGCCAGGCGCTGGAGCAAGGGGCGGATACGCTCGTCACGGTCGGTGGGGCACAATCCAATCATTGCCGGCAGACTGCGGCAGCGGCGGCCAAGGCGGGGTTAACGTGCGAGTTGATTTTGAACGGCAGGAAACCGGACGTTCCCAACGGCAATCTGCTGCTTGATGAATTGCTTGGCGCGCGTTCGCATTGGATTGAGCGTCCGCAGCGCGCGACGACGCTCAAGCAACTCCCCGAACAACTCCGCGCGCAAGGACGCAAGCCTTACGTGATTCCCGTCGGCGGCTCGAATGGCGTGGGCGCGACGGGCTATGTCCAGGCGATGATGGAACTGGCCGACCAGTTGCGCGCGGAGAAACGGCGCGTGGACCACATCGTGTTCGGCACAAGCTCCGGCGGGACGCAGGCGGGGATGGTGGTGGGCGCGAAAGCCGCGGGCCTGACGTGCAAGCTGCACGGCGTTGGCATTGACAAGGATGATCGGGACGATTCGCCGTACGAAGAGGAACTGGCCGCAATTGCGAACGAAACCGCCGAATACATCGGCTTCGAGGCACGATTCACCGCGAAAGATTTCACGGTGGCTTACGGTTATGTCGGCGGCGGCTACGGCGTCGTGGGCGATCTGGAGCGCGAGGCGATTCGGC
>CAZNOE010000200.1:0-9140 GCA_964574525.1 uncultured Bifidobacteriaceae bacterium | reverse complement strand
AGGCCCGTTTTGTCTGGCATCCGCAGGTCACGCGACTACCATCCGTCCTGAGCAAGAAGCGAAAAACCACGTATGAAAATCTCAATCTCACTAAAGCATATCGGGCCCTCGGTATTGTTGTCCAAGGCAGGTTGGTTAGCCATTGCCGTGACACTGCTCGCAATCAACAACGTCTCCGTCCGCGCGGATTTGGTTGCTCACTGGACGTTTGACGAAGCGGGCGGGACGGTGGCGCACGATGGTGCTGGCGGCATGGATGGCACGCTCTCACCCAGTGGTGCTGGTTTTGTCACCGGGGGGATTTCCAGCAATGCCGTCAGCCTCAGCCGGGCGGCCAGCGGCTTTGTGAACATGGGGAATGTTCTACCCCTGACCGGCGGGGATTTTTCCGTCGTTTGCTGGGTCAAGATGAATCCCGGCGACACCACGCCTGAGACGGTGTTTCTGGGAAAGCATGAGGCCTTTTCTGTGAACGGCTATTTTCTGCTGGTCAACCAAGGGGGCGGTGGGGGACAGAACAACAAGGCGACGTTTTATGCAGGTGGCTTGGTGGCGGATGGGCCGGTATCTCAAACCAGTGTCAATGACGGAAACTGGCACCTAGTGGTGGGTGTTTACAAATCGGCCGTGAACAAGGTGATTTACGTGGATGGCGTGGCGCAAGACACCAACTCGGCCCCGGCGATCAATGGCAACACGGCGGCGTTCTTGGTTGGTGGGGTCAACGAATCTGGGGTGCCGACCGGTCGCTTCACGGGTCTGATTGATGATGTGCAGATGTACAATCACGCCCTGAGTCCGAATGACATCCTTTACCTGTTCCAGAATCCGGGGAAGGTCTTGCTATCACCGCCGTCCATCCTGACGCATCCGTCGAACCAGGTCGTGACCGTGGGGGACACGGCGACATTCAGCGTGGCGGCCTCTGGCACACCGCCGTTGATTTATCAATGGCGGTTGAATGGGACGAACATCAACGGCGCTACCGCCAGCTCGCGGGTGATCACCAACGTGCAGTTTGCGGACGCAGGCAGTTACAGCGTCGTGGTGAGCAATGCGGTGGATTCGGTGACCAGCAGCAACGCAACACTGACAGTGACTCCTTTTCCAATCTGTGTTAGCCCCCCGTCCGGTTTGGTCGGTTGGTGGCCGGGCGAAGGCAATCCGTTGGACAGTGCGAACAGTAATCACGGCACCTTGGCGGGCAATACTACTTTTGGCACTGGTCGCGTGGGACAGGGCTTTGTGTTTGATGGCAATGGGGATGGGGTGGGTCTTGGCAATCCGGCGAACCTGCAATTGCAGAACTTCACGATCGAGGCGTGGGTAAAACGAACCAGTTCCTCGGTTGTCTCATTGGGCGGCGGCGGCGGTGTGTTCTTGTGCTATGGCTCTGGCGGCTATGCTTTCGGTTTTTTGAGCGATGGCCGACTTTTCCTCAGCAAGGTGGATATTGACGAAACACATACGAGCGTCGCTATCACCGACACGAACTTTCATCATATAGCGGTGACCAAAGGGGGAGCCACGGTCGTGTTTTATGTTGACGGTACTGCTTATACAGTCCCCGCATATAACACGACCTACACGTTTTCGACGCCCGTGGCAATTGGAGCACGCGGCGACAACCTGACCGCCAGTTTCCTCGGTGCGATTGACGAGTTGGCGGTGTACAACCGCGCCCTGTCGGCCTCGGAGATTCAATCCATCTACAACGCGAGCAACGCGGGCAAGTGCGCCATCCCTCCAGCCATTGTTTCTCAGCCGGAAAGTCAGACGGCGCCTGTGGGCGCAAGGGTAACGTTCACTGTTGTCGCCTTCGGCAGCAGTCCGCTCAGCTATCAGTGGCGCAGAAATGGAACAAATATTGTCGCAGCAACCGGCACTTCACTGACTCTGACCAATCTGCAACTGAGCGATGCGGCCAATTACAGCGTGGTCGTGAGCAACGCGGTGAATTTCGCAACGAGCAGCAATGCGACACTGACAGTGACATCCTTTTCCAGTCTGTGTTCCTCCCCGGTCCGGTTTGGTCAGCTGGTGGCCGGGGCAGAGCAATGCGTCGGATAGTGCGGGGACGAACCACGGCACCCTGAACGGCGACGCGACCTTTGGGCCGGGCCGAGTGGGACAGGGCTTTGTGTTTGATGGTAACGGGGACGGGGTACGGGTAAGCAATTCGCCGAGCCTCCAATTGCAAGACTTTACTATTGAAGCTTGGATCAAGCGGTCCAGCACCTCGATCGTTTCTTCCGCCCCGGGGCTTGATGGACTCTTTTTTGCATACGGCGGCGGCGGATATGGCTTTGGTTTGATCGGAAACGGCGGGCAGCCGTTCCTTTCCAAAATCAATATCAATGCGGTGACACCTACTACGACTATCTCGGATACCAATTTTCACCATTTGGCAGTGACCAAATCGGGCGTCAACGTTGTCTTCTACGTGGATGGCGTGGCTTATCCGGCACCTTCTTATTCCACCACTTTTACGTTCACGACGCTAGCGGCGATCGGCGCACGGGGTGATAACCTCACCGGCGGCTTTTATGGATCCGTTGATGACTTGGCCGTGTACAACCGCGCTCTTTCGCCGGTGGAAATTCAAGCTATCTACAACGCGAGTTCTGAGGGTAAATGCGCTTTGCCAGCAACAATTCTAACTCAGCCGAAGAGCCAAACGGTTCGCGTGGGCACCAATGTCACTTTCAATGTCGTCGCTGCCGGCACTTCACCTTTGAGTTATCAGTGGCGATTCAATGCGACGAATATTGGCGGAGCCACGAACTCGTCCCTTGTGCTCAGCAACGTCCAGCCGGCTGCCAGTGGAAATTACACGGTCGTAGTCACCAACAGTATCAACTCAATCACGAGCGCACCGGCAAACTTGAGCGTGCGATACATTTTTGTGTTCGGAAATGGACAAAACCTGACCAACACGCAATACACTTTTATCGGCTCCGTTAACATCCAACTGCAAACCTTTTTCACCAACGGCAGCCTCTTTTATACCTTGGATGGTTCGCAACCGAGTTTTGCGTCGGCCCAATACACGGCGCCATTTACGGTCTTTCAATCCTGCGTTCTGCGCGTGATCACTTACAGCGCTAACTTCCAGCAGTACTGGGAACTGGACCCCATTTCCTTGACGATCATTCCGACCTATACCATCCAGGCGAGCACCGCCGGCGGCGGCACCGTTACGCTAAGTCCACCCACCGGGCCGTATGTCAGCAATACCGTCGTGAATGTTACGGCCAATCCCGCCAGCGGATGGACATTCCTCGGATGGCTTGGCGATGCCAGCGGTACGAACGCGACGATCAGCATCACCATGAATCGAAACCGATCTGTGCAAGCACGCTTTGGCACAACGTTGAACACCACGGTTGCTGGCAACGGCTCCGTGACTTTGATTCCGCCCGGCGGATTCTATCCCTTTGGAACGGTGGTCCAACTTTATGCCGTTCCTCAGCCCGGAAATTACTTTGCCGTGTGGGGCGATGCGGGCAGCGGCAGTAGCAATCCCCTGAACTTTATCCTGACCAATGCGAATCCGACCGTTTCATCACTCTTCGCTTCACTGGATGCGGGAGAATTTGCTTTGACTGTCATTCCCAATGGCTTCGGTCGGATCACGCTTAACCCGGCTGCGAACCGCTACACCAGCGGCCAAAGCGTAACGCTGACTGCTGTGCCGGACGCAGGGCAACAGTTCATTGATTGGAGCGGCGATGCCGGCGGGACAAACAATCCATTGATCGTTCTCGTGAACCAAAGTAGGAACATCGTGGCAAATTTTACGCGGCGACCGAGGTTGAATGTTTTCGGCGGACTGAACGGCTTAAATGACCAGGGCTTCCGCTTGACGCTCACAGGAGAATTTGGCGGGCACTATCGGATTGATGGTTCGACGAACCTGGTGGAGTGGACGGAATTGGTAGTACTTACCAATACGTACGGCACAACGCAATTTGTAGATGAGTCCGCCACGAATATGCCTCAACGATTCTACAAAGCGGTGGCAGTTCCTTAGTCGAAACCGCGCAAAGAAACACGGACTAATTCTGCGGGATTCACCGTTTCCTGAACGAGAAGCACGGCTTCGTGTTGAGCAATCGCAGCCGTTTTTCCCGTGATGCGCTTCGCGCCGGCAACTTGCCGCTTGTTTGAAAGGCGTTTCGTTTTGACTGGTGTCTCCTCGTTCCCGGATTAGCATCCGTTCCCAGCGAAAACCAGTTCGTCCCAGGTTATATGAGCCAAAAACGTCCCGCGGTTACGAGTCTTGGTTCCGCGCACTCCACCGGGCTGGCGGGCTTCGTCGCGATTCATTGCGTCATTCTCGTATTGTTGTTCCTGCGCAGCTTCGCTCCGGCGTGGGTCTTGTTTGCCAACGACGGCCCGCTGGGGGCCATGATGTCGGAACGAGGCCGCGTTCCGGCGTCATTCACCGGCAGTTGGTCGGACTTGAACGGCTACGGAATACGGGATAATGGCGCGCTCCCGAATATCACGTTTGGCGTGTACTGGTTGCTCGGCCCGCTGGGTTTTTCGAAATTCTATGCTCCGCTGACGCTGTTGATATTGGGCACGTGCGCCTGGTTTTTATTTCGTCAACTTGGCCTCGGCACATTGGCCGCTATCCTGGGCGGTTTGGCCGCTGCGCTAAACCAAGATTTTTTTGGCGTGGCGTGCTGGGGCGTGGGCCCGCAGGCGATTTGTTTCGGCCTGAACTACCTATTGGATTCCGGCATGGAATCTGTGTCGTTCCCGAAGTGCTGGCCGTGAACCAGATTGATTCCACCACCTCCTACAACAAAGGACGCCGGGACAAAGCCGGCGATCTAAAAGTGATTGAAGCTATTTTGCGCCTGCTCAGTGAGTCGCCCTATCAGGACGCGGTAGAGCGGATGCGGGTGTCCGGCGCCCTCTACGTCTGGGGCTGGCCGATGTTGAAAGTCTTGCTGCGTCATCGCGAGTACCGGCATTACCTGACCCCGACGTTTGTGCGAAAAAATCTCTGGCACACCGCCAAGGTGGCTCTCAAGCGCATGGGGCCGGCCTGGCTTGTGAATTTTTACTGCAAACTGGCGGGGTATCGGGCGAAGCCCGCAGAGACGAAGACGGCCTGAATTGCTAAGCCTGAGCCGCCCTCCCCAAATATCAAGCGCATTGAAAGTGAACGGATGAAGACAAACAATCAACGGCGCACAAATCGCTTCCTTGAACCTCACCGATCCGGTATTGTCCAACGCTCATGCTCGCAGAAAGAATTGAAGCCGGGCCTGCCACAGAAACGAAACATCAGCTCGCGTTTTTCCGGCAGAGCGGCTGGATGATGATCGCCGCGACCGCGAGCGGCGCGCTGATGTATGCGGTCCACATGATCGCGCGCCAGATGCCGAAGGAGGAGTACGGCGTATTCACGACGCTGGTGCAGATCGTGACACTGATGGGGATTCCGGCAGTGGGCTTGCAGAGCATCTTCGCGCAACAGGCCGCAGCGTCCATGAACCCGGAACACCAGCGCGAACTGGCCGGCGTGAGCCGGGCGGTGTTGCGCGGGACGTTTCTGATCTGGCTGCTGATGGCGGCGGCAGCGTTCCTCTTCCGGAACCAAATTCTCACCGCCTTGAAAATCTCCAACCCGGCGGCGTTGTGGATGACGGTCGGAATTGGACTCGTGGCGTTGTGGCGGCCGGTGGTGCAGGGGATTTTGCAGGGCCGGCAGAACTTCCCTTGGCTAGGCGGCCTGCTGCTGGGCGACGGCCTCGGGCGCTTCGCGGCGGTGTGTGTGATCGTCGGTTTGCTGGCGCATCACGCGGCGGGAGCGATGGTGGCGGTGTTCTGCGGCACGATGGCGGTCCTGCTTGGGGGCGGCTGGTTGTGCCGCGACAGTCTGCGCGGGGACGCGCCGACAATGGCATGGGCGCCGTGGCTGCGGCGCGCGGTGCCATTGACGCTGGGCATGGGCGTGGGGATTTTCATGTTGAGCGCCGACATGATTTTCGTGCAGCGATTTTTCTCGAAGGAGCAGACGGGTTTTTACGCGGCGGCGGGGATGATTGGCCGGGCGTTGGTTTATTTCACCATGCCGGTGGCGACGGTGATGTTCCCGAAACTCGCGCGCAGCGCAGCGACGGGCGAAAAGTCCAATGCGCTGATGCTGGCCTTGGTCGTGACGGCGCTGGCGGGCGTGGGCGCGGCGCTGGCGTGCAGCGTGTTTCCCGAGCTCCCTCTGAGGGTGGTGTATGACAAATCGTTCTTCGACGTGGCGACCCCGTTGGTGCCGTGGTTCGCATGGTGCATGTTGCCGCTGACGCTGGCGACCGTACTCTTGAACAGCCTAATGGCCCGCTCGCAATTCCGTGCCGTGCCGTGGTTGGTGCTGGTGGCGGCGGGTTACGGCGTGACGCTTTATTTGCGGCATGAGAGCTTCGTTCAGGTGATCCAGACGCTCGGAGGCTTCGGCCTGCTACTGCTTGCAGTGTGCGCGTGGTTCTCGTTTCGCCAGCCGCCCTCCGCAATTCTGGAAGCCTGAGGCGGCCCGACATCATCCGGCAGAGCCGGCGAAGTGGAGCGCAGGCTTTGGTTCTTACTCTTTGATCTCCCCATCCGGATCACACAGTCGAGACTGACAAAAAAGATCTGGCGTAAGATGAAGATTGTGACCAAGACCGAAGCCACCACGCCCGCTATTTCCAGTCATGAAGACGGTAGCCGGTCATCGAGCGTGCTTTGAGATGCGCGTGAAGGACTTGGAGTTGCGGAAGGAGAATCTGCGGTTGAAGCGGGAGAAGCGCAACGCATCCAGCACGCGGGCCAGGCGGGGTGCGGTGGCGAGCACGGAATTCTTGACGCGTTCCAGCGGCTGGGCGCCCGACGGTTTCCGCTGATTTTCTTTCGCGGCACTGTCCGCCCAGGCCGCGGCATAATCACTCTGCTGGGGCGTCTCCAGGAACAGCGGCTTGATCTCCACACGCCTGGCCCAGACGAAGAGAATCACCGGCGCGGCATTGATAAGCGTGACGCGAGCGCGGGCGATTTCCGGGTCGGTCACGGCGAACCAGCGCCCGCGCGGCCCCTGTTCCAGCGCGACGCAATGCTCAACCTGGAATCCGTTCTTCGGGGACAGCACGCGAAAGAAAAGTTCCGGGCTGAATTGATAGAAGCCGTGGCCCAGATAGTTGTTGGCGGGTGTCTGCGTGAAGAAGCGGCCCCCGCACTTGACCATCTCCATGCAATTGCGGATGGCGCCGGGAAAATTGAACACATGCTCCAGCGTGCCGACATCGCAGACAACGTCGTAAGCCTCCTTCCATTCAACTGGAATGGGCTGGTTCATGTCATGAACGTGCGTGGCCCCTTCAAAACTTGCTCGCATCAATCGTGGTGAGCATCTTTGCTCCGAGCAATTCCCCCAAAATGGCTCGGAATAGTCCGGGTAGGTTGCCGGGAAAAGGCCGGGGAAATCTCCCGGCGATAATCCGAATTCCTTCAGCAGCGCGCGAGTTTCTGTGTTGCTGACGAAGTAGTGCTGCCGGCCCAGCGTGGCGCAGCGCTCAAAGCACGTTTTGTCCCGCCGGCGGCCGAGCAAAAATCTCGCTGTTTCGATATCAATACCCATGCAGGTTTGCAGCGTGACCGCCGGTGGTTAAGCTCGGCAACGCGGCAGCGCGAGGCTAGAAAACCATGCCGGAAAGTAAAGCCTTCCTGCGACTGACGCGCCCGGTAATTCTTTGATCGGAATCCGACCTGACCGTGTCCATGTAACGAGGCCCGTTTTGTCTGGCATCCGCAGGCCACGCGACTACCATCCGTCCTGAGCAAGAATCAAAAACACCTTCCTAATGAGTCAAAAGAGCGTCGTTAAGAATTCAAGCCGCGTTGCGCGCGCCAGCGGGCTGGGATTTTTTCTTATGGTTCTCGCCGGCGTGCTGGCGGTTCTGTTCTGGCGCAGCTTTAACCCTGCGTGGGTCTTGTTTGCCAACGATGGTCCGCTCGGCGCGCAGATGTCGGAACGGGGTCGAGTGCCAGGAGTGTTGACGGGCAGTTGGGCAGACCTGAATGCCTACGGGTATCGGGACAGCGGCGCTCAGCCGGCCATCACGACGGGTCTGCTATGGCTGCTGGGACCGTTGGGGTTTTCCAAATTCTACGCCCCTTTGACTTTGCTGTTCCTGGGCTCGTGTGCCTGGTTTTTATTTCGCCAACTGGGACTAGGCTCACTCGCGGCGGTGTTGGGCGGTTTGGCGGCGGCATTGTGCCAGGATTTTTTTGGCACATCGTGTTGGGGCGTCGGATCTCAAACGCTTTGCTTCGGCGTGGACTATTTGGCGCTGGGGATCGTGGTGAGTCCCAAGCCAATGCGTCCTTGGGTGCGATATCCCCTCGCTGGTATGTCGGTGGGCATAGGAGTTATGGAAGCGTTCGACATTGGCGCGCTTTTTAGTGTTTTCACGGCCATTGTTGTCTTCGTTCACGCGCTTATCGGCGAGGGCGCACTCCTGAAACGTTTTGTCCATGGTGTACTGCGCGTCGTCGTCATCGCAGTCTTCGCTGGCTTTATCGCGAGCTCCGTGGTTTCAAATCTAATCAGCACGCAGATCAAAGGTGTCGCCGGCGCGCAAGAGGAACAGCGCAGCACCGAAGAGCGGTGGGATTTCGCCACTGCGCTCGGCAGCATGGCGAAAATCGAGACGCTCGGGGTGATCGTTCCGGGCATCTTTGGCTACGGAATGGATACACCCGATGGCGGCGCGTACTGGGGCAAAGCCGGACGCCATCCGGCGTGGGACCGCTATTTCGCATCAGGAAAACAGGGTGAGCCGCCGCGCGCGACCATTCGTTATGGCGGCGCCGGACCGTACGCCGGGATTTTGTTGCTGATCATCTCAGCGTGGGCAGCGGCCCAGTCGTTTCGAAAGGAGCGTTCCGTTTTTCCGCCGAGCCAGCGAAAGTTCATCTGGTTCCTGCTCGGCGCCATGCTCGTGTGTCTGTTGCTGGCATTCGGCAGATATGCGCCGTTCTATCGGATTTTCTTTTCGCTGCCTTACGCTTCCACCGTGCGTATTCCGGCGAAGTTCTATCACGTCCTGCAATGGCTGCTCACAATCCTTTTCGCGTATGGCGTCTGGGGTTTG
>CAZNOE010000199.1:0-9149 GCA_964574525.1 uncultured Bifidobacteriaceae bacterium | reverse complement strand
GTATGGCGTGAGCGGAGCCGCCTGTTCCCCTGATGGCCGTTGGTTGGCAACGGGCACCGAAAGCGAATGGCCACATGTCGAAGGTCCCCTTCGACTTTGGAACCTGGCCACTCGTGAGGCGACAGTCCTCACAACTAACTTCTGGTTACGGCCGACGCTGGTTTTTTCTCCCGACAGCGAACTACTCGCTTTTGTAAATCTTACTCGAGGAGTTTATCTCTGGAGCCTCTCAGCGCGTCAGGTGATCGCGAATCTGCCTGCTGAGTCTCCTTACCCAAGCCCGCTGGGGGTTGCGTTCTCTCCAGACGGGCAGACGTTGGCGTACGCTGAGAACCGAGCTGGCGACATTGTCCTTTGGGATCTTCGCAGCCGGTCGGTCGTGCAGCGGCTGCGCGGGCATCAATGGTGCGTAACCGCATTGGCTTTCACGCCCGACGGCCGGTTCCTTGCATCCGGCGGCATGGACAGGATGGTCAAACTCTGGGACGTCGCTGAGGGCCGTGCGCGGGACACGTTCACGAATTACACAGATAGCCTCACGGGTCTGGCCTTTTCGCGAGACGGCAAAACGCTGGCGACTGCTTGCGGGCAGCGGTTGACACTGCTGGACATCACCAGCCGCACAGAAGTTCTCCAGCTTCGAGGGCATCAATCGCTCGTGACTGGCCTGGCATTCACGCCGGATGGGCGCTCGCTTATCACTGGCGGCGGGTTTGGTATGATGGGGACTCCCGGTGGGGATGGAACGGTGCGGGTATGGGATGTCGCGGCTCGTCCGAAGGAGACCGAGACTCGGCGGTTCCAAATCGGTCTAACCTCGTTCGGCCGCGGCAGTGGCTCTGCGCTTTGTCTCTCCCCGGACGGAACGCACTTGTTGTCCGTTTTCACCGACAACACCTTCAGCATTTGGGAAACGCTCACGCTGACCGAGAGCCAGCGGCGTCCATTGCCGCTGACTAATATTGCGTGTGCAGCGCTCGCAACGGGCGGAAAGCTCGTAGCGTTTGTGGCGGAAGACGGAAACATTCTCTTTTGGCACGCTGACAGCAACCAAACGAACTGGTTCGCCAGACCAACCACCAATACCTCCAATCGAGCCGTGTTCTCGTTAGACGGGAAGCGCTTGGCGCTGGGGGGCGAGTTTGGCGAGGTCTGCGTCTGCGACGTGCCAGGTCGGACGAAACTCCACAGGTTTCTCCTTGACCGTAACACGGTCATGTCGCTCGCCTTTGCGAACGATGGCCAGAAGCTGATGGCCGGGTTTGCCAGCGGGCTGGTCAAGGTTTGGGACCTCTCTGGCCCCAACAACGAACTGACGTTCGAGCGACACAATCGGCAGGTGCGCGGCTTGGCCCTGTTGCCGGACGGCCGGACGCTGGTTTCGGCCGGGACGGATGTCCGGTTCTGGGACTTGAATTCGCAACGGGAGCTTGTTCGTATCCAGCCTCGGCCAACCCTGTTTTTGGGCTGTTCCATTTCGCCCGACGGACGCCGGCTGGCAGTCGGTGCTGCTGATGGACTGATCACCATTTGGGACCTCGCTTCCCGACAGGAAGTGGCGACTCTCAAAGGACTAGACCGGCGTGTCAATGATGTCGCCTTTCTGTCCGATGGCAACACTCTGGTATCGGTCGGCCAGGAGGAAGTGCGCGTCTGGCGCGCGGCCTCATTCGAGGAGACAGATCGAGAGGCGCTCAAGAAATGAACCCTTTGTTTGACAATCAAAAGCTGGCAACGGTCAGTTTCCCCAATTCGGCTGTTCCAGACAAAGTAAAGATTGTTTGTCCCCTTCCCAAAAATCTTCCTGTGTATGAAGTATGAGACCAAAATGTCATCTGACGAATTCCACTTCTGGGCGCGGAGCGCCCTCTAAGGAAACGGATTCACCCACCCGCAGGGCCCGCGCCCTGGCCCAACTCCGGAAGCGCCACGTCTGGCTCTGCGTCGCACTTGGGCTTCTCACGGCCCTCGCGTTCGTGGCCCAACCAGCGCGGGCCGCCGTGACCGAGGCGTGGGTGCAGCGCTACAGCTACAATGCAGTGAGCAACTCGGCCGATTACGCGATCAAGGTCGTGTGCGATGCGGCGGGCGACATTATTGTGACCGGCAACACAGATAACGGCATCTTCTGGTATGACGGCAACAACGAGTCCGACATCCTGACCATCAAGTATTCCGGCGCGGATGGGTCTGTGCTTTGGCAGAAACGCTACAACGACCCAACGGCGAGATACGTATCCGCTCAGGCGGTGGCGGTGGACAACAGCGGCAACGTGGTGGTGACGGGGTATGCGCGCGACAGCAGCCGTAACGACGACTGCTTCACGGCCAAATATGCGGCAGCGGACGGCGCGCTGCTCTGGGAGAAGCGCTACAACGGCCCGGCGAACCGTTGGGACTATGCCGTGGCGGTGGCGGTGGACGGCAGCGGCAACGTGGTCGTGACGGGAGAATCCAACGGAGATTACTACACGGCCAAATATGCGGCGGCGGACGGCGCTGTGCTCTGGGAGCAACGCTACAACGGCCCTGCGAACGGCTACGACTGGGCAAGTGCGGTGGCGGTGGACGGCAGCGGCAACGTGGTCGTGACGGGAGAATCCAGCGACGGGGCCAACTCCGATTATTACACGGCCAAGTATGCGGCGGCAGACGGCGCGCTGCTCTGGGAGAAACGCTACAACGACGGCCGCGACCAAGCGCAGGCGGTGGCGGTGGACGGCAGCGGCAATGTGTTGGTTACGGGGAATTCCGCCAGCGGCGGCGGCTACTTCGGCAACGATTACTACACGGCCAAGTATGCGGCGGCGGACGGCGCACTGCTCTGGGAGAAACGCTACAACGGCCCGGCGAACGGCTACGACCGGGCAAGTGCGGTGGCGGTGGACGGCAGCGGCAACGTGGTCGTGACGGGGTTTTCCGGGAACGCGACCAATAACGATTATTACACGGCCAAGTATGCGGCGGCAGACGGCGCGCTGCTTTGGGAGAAACGCGACCCCGGCGGTGGAGCGTCGGCGGTGGCGGTGGACGGTAGCGGCAACGTCGTGGTGACGGGGTTTTCCAACGGCGATTACTACACGGCCAAGTATGCGGCGGCGAACGGCGTGCTGCTCTGGGAGAAGCGCTACAACGGCCCGGCGAACACCGACGACAGAGCGGCGGCGGTCGTCGTGGAC
Organism: uncultured Bifidobacteriaceae bacterium; assembly: GCA_964574525.1. Classification (GTDB taxonomy): domain Bacteria; phylum Verrucomicrobiota; class Verrucomicrobiia; order Limisphaerales; family JADLHS01; genus WYBW01. The sequence continues at coordinate 5,970 of CAZNOE010000199.1, read as the reverse complement.
GGCAGCGGTAATGTGGTGGTGACGGGGTCTCCCGGCAGCGACTACTACACGGGCAAGTATGCAGCGGGTGACGGCACGCTGCTCTGGGAGCAACGCTATGACGGCCCTAGGAACTACCTGGATATCGCCCGGGCGGTGGCGGTGGACGGCAGCGGCAACGTGGTCGTGACAGGGACTTCCTACATAGGGCTCTCCGGCGACGCCATATTCGACGCCTTTGCCGGCGGCGACTACTACACGGCCAAGTATGCGGCCGGGAACGGTGCCCTGCTCTGGGAGCAACGCTACAACGGCCCGGCAAACAACGAAGACCACGCCGCGGCGGTGGTGGTGGACGGCAGCGGCAACGTGGTGGTAGCGGGGTATTCTTACGACGACTACTACACGGCCAAGTATGCGGCGGCGGACGGCGCACTGCTCTGGGAGAAACGCTACAACGGCCCGGCGAACGGCTACGACCGGGCAAGTGCGGTGGCGGTGGACGGCAGCGGCAACGTGGTCGTGACGGGGTATTCCGGGAACACGACTAATAACGATTATTACACGGCCAAGTATGCGGCGGCGGACGGCGCGCTGCTCTGGGAAAAACGTTATAACGGCTTGGCGAACAGCGACGACCGAGCCAATGCCGTAGTGGTGGACGGCAGCGGCAACGTAGTGGTGACGGGGAATTCCGCGACGATCAAATATCTGGCAGATGGAACCGGGGTCTGGACCAACAGTAGCGGCGGCGTTGATCTCGCAGTGGACAGCAGCGGCAACGTGGTTGTAACGGGGAGTTCTACGACTACCAAATATCGAGCAGACGGAACGGGAGTCTGGACCAACAGCGGCGGTGCGACTGCTCTCGCTGTGGATGGCAGCGGCACGTGGTGGTGACAGGGGTTTCCGGGGTCTTGCCCAAACTTGACTACTACACGGCGAAGTATGCGGCGGCAGACGGCGCGCTGCTCTGGGAGAAACTCTACAACGGCCCGGCGGACTACAACGATGTTGCCCGGGCCGTGGCGGTGGACGGCAGCGGCAATGTGTTGGTGACGGGCTCTTCCGCCAACAGCGGCAGCTACTACGACAACGATTACTACACGGCGAAGTATGCGGCGGCGGACGGCGCGCTGCTGTGGGAGAAGCGCTACAACGGCCCGGCCAATGGGGACGATAAAGTGGGCCGTTCGCACAGCCTCGCCCTCGGCCCCAACGGGATGGTTGCCATTACCGGTTATTCGGATGGGAGATCTGGTTCAGGCATCAACTATGACTACGCGACCGTCGTTTACCGGGAAAATCTGCCGCCGGTCTCCATCGTGACGGTCCCCTCCGGTGTGCGCATCCGCTTCACCGGCGTCCCCGGCCGCACTTACAACATTGAGCGCGCCCTCGCCGTCACCGGCCCGTGGAGCACCATCGCTACGCCGACGGCGCCTCTCAACGGCATCACCGAATACATTGACGCCAACCTGCCGGTGGGTGGCGCCTTCTACCGCACAAGTGCGCCCGCGAATTAACCGGAGCGGCTTCAACCAGACTTCGCCCTAAAGATTGTTTGTCCCTTTTCCCGGAATTTTCCTGTGTATGAAGTGTGGGACTGAACGGCCACAGAAAGAGAAAACATATGAACAGAATCGCATATCAAACTGCTGCTGCCTTTGCCTTGGCCAACCTCATCGCGCTACAGGCCGTGGCAGAAGAGGCGACGCGGCTTTCGGTCGGCCGGTCTAACGCGGGTCTGGAACTCTCCTGGCCGGCTATCGCGCATCAATCCAACGGTTCGGTCGTGCGGCCTTACTTTGAATTGCAGCGCTCGTCGGATCTCCAACAATGGCATCCGACTGGTGAACGGCAGCGCGTTGCAGCAGGCGCGCCTGAGGCGTTTCTAAAAGCGACGCTTTCGCTGGAAGACCCGCGCGCCTTTTTTCGTCTGATGATTGTTCAGCCCGGCGGCGCTGCCTCGCTCGGCTCCGGCGGCGCTGAAGTCTTCGGCTATGGCGCGGCATTTGCAGAGGAGCTGCAGCGTATTGGGCAGATTTCCGTGGCACAATTCGAAGGCATGTTCTCCAACACCGCGAACTATCTCCCCGGGGTAAGTTGGAACCCAACCAATGCACAGTTCTGGCCCGAGTTCAACGCGGACCCCACGGTGGTGAACGAAGGCAAGAACCCAGGTGACCCCGGATACCGCACGGTTGACTACCGGCTGAACTCCAACGAACTGCAAGTGTTCAACACAAATGGCTTTGTCGTTAGTGAGCGGCGCGGTGCCGACAGTTTCGCGGAGGTCTTTTACGACCTCTTTCACAACGATCTGCCGGTCTTCATCTCCACGGACGCGCTGTTGCAGGCTTGGCATCGCACTTACGACGCCATGCTGGAGGAGGTCGAGGAAACTTACCTTTTCAACTCCGTCCAAACCATGCTCGAGGGCATGGCCGGGCGCGTTGCCGCCGCGTCTGCCGAAGTCGGCAATGGCGTGCTCCGCGACAGTTTGCTGGATGCCGATTACTTTCTGGCGGTCGCGCGGTCGCTGCTGGCGGGCACGAACAGTCCCCCGTTGCCGACGCAGCTTGGCCAGGACGCGCGTGTGGCTGAAACGCTGGCCGACATCCAGGCGGAGCAACTGAAGCAAGTGGATGATTTCATGGGCTTCTGCCGCATGGTGGATTTCTCGCAGTTCAAAGTGCGCGGACATTACACGCATTCCAAGCGGCTGGGGCGTTATTTCAAATGCGTGATGTGGCTGGGACGAACCGATGTGCCGGTGGCGGGCGGACCGTTCGAGCGTTGTCCGGGTGTCGCACGGATGGCTTCGCCGCGGGAACTGGGGATGGCCATCGTGCTCTCGCAGTTGCTCAACCAGTCCGGCCAGTTCGAGCAGTGGGCGGACATGGAACGCATCATCGAAACGTTCGTCGGCATGACCGACTCGTTGACCTTCAGCCAGCTCAATGGCCTGTTGTCCGGCGCGGGCATTCGCACGCTGGCCGACGTGCCGGATCTCGCCACGCTGCAAAAACTGCAAAACGACCTCGTGTCGGGCCAGTTGGGCGTGCAGAACATCCGCAGCGATTGGTTCGAGCAGCCACTGGGCGGGGCGGCGCGCTACGCCTTGCCGCGGACGTTCACGGTGTTTGGCCAGAAATTCGTGCCGGACAGTTGGGCGTTCTCGCAGACGGTTTTCAGCAGCATCCTCTGGGCGGAGAATGGCGTGACGAATAAAGTGGATCGCCGCGTGCCCGGCGCGCTGGATGTCGCGTTCTCTGTTCTGGGCAACAACCAGATCGTGCCCGAGTTGATGGCACAGATGCAAGGAGCGTTCCCGGACCAGAACCGTCCGCACGCGCTGATGTTCCGAGACGGTTTGCCGTATCAGCACAATCTCGCTGCGGTTCGGGCGGTGATGGATTCACAAGAGCCGAGCGCATGGGACAGCAACATTTACATGAACTGGCTGGCGTGCCTGCGCGATCTGGCTGCACCGACGACGGAAGCGCAGTATCCCGAAGCGATGCGCACACGCGCGTGGTCGATGAAGACGCTTAACACGCAACTCGCTTCGTGGACGCACCTCCGCCACGACACGATTCTTTACGCCAAGCAGTCATACACCAGCGAAGGTGCGTGTGTTTATCCAACTGGGTACGTGGAGCCGCGGGTCAGGTTTTGGAAGCGGCTACGCGCGACGGCAACTATGGCAGCGGATTTGATCGCTGCTCTGCCATACGCCGGGACTTACTCGTTGATTGCCACGACCAACTCCATCCCGATGCCCACCATTCAGAGCAATCAAGTAGCGCACTTGCGTCGCTTTGCGACCACGATAGAGATGCTTGAAACCTTGTCGGAGAAAGAACTCGCGCAGCAGTGCTTCAGCAGCGAAGACGAGGAGTTCATCGACGCTCTGATGGAACAGCACCAACGAATTACTTCCGGCGGACCTTGGAGATACAGCGGCTGGTATCCGCAACTGTTCTATCGAGCGATCTATTGGACCGACGACATAGAGTTCCACGGACTTTATGGTTCGGGTGCGTTTGACGGACTTGTTGCGGACGTGCATACCGACGTGCCAAACGTTAATCCGCCTGACCCCGGCAGCGTTCTGCACGAAGCAGTCGGGCGCGTGAACTTGTTGATGATCGCGGTGGACAACGGATCAGACCGTTTCGTCTGCGCCGGACCAGTGCTGAGCCACTACGAATTCGAAATCATCGGTGCTCCCCGCCGTCTGAATGATAAAGAGTGGCAAGCTATGATTCTCTGGAGCAACCTTCCACCCGACATTCCTGCAAGTGGCATCGAAGGCCTCGCGCCGCCAGTGTGGACGAAGAGCTATTTGGTTCCGCGCCCGCCGCAGTGAAAAACCCCGAAACATCTTCCCCGAATTGAAATCGGCGTTGCCCGACGCCGACTTCGTCATCGAAAGCTACGTTGATCCGTCTTCGCTGCGCTTCGACGCGACAAGCCCGCTTGAGAAGCCGAAGCATTTGCGCAGGCTCTTTCGGCGATCCCGACGAGTCGGGACTACTACACGTTGTTGGAGCCGTATCCCGTCTTGCTTCGGAGTCCGTTTCCCGGCATCTTGAGCGCATGAAACTTTTAGAGCGCATCACGGTGGAGCGGGACAAATGTGGCGGACGTCCGTGCATCCGGGGCTTGCGCATTCGTGTGACGGACGTGCTCGGCATGCTGGCCGAAGGCGTGCCGCACGAGGAAATCCTGCGCGACTTCCCATACCTTGAACCGGATGACATCAAGGCGGCGCTTGCCTACGCGGCCCGTCAATCCGACCACGCTGTTCTGCAGCCGGCGTGAACTTTTTCGTTGACGCCCAGTTGCCGCCGGCGCTGGCACGATGGATTGTCAATCAAGGCCACCAGGCCACGCATGTCTTCGATATGGGTTTGCAGACAGCCGATGACCCAGTGATTTGGGAGCGCGCTGGAAACGACAGGGCCGTCATCATCAGCAAGGATGAGGATTTCGTTGATCGTTGGCTTTTGAGCGACAAACCAGTTCCCTTGGTTTGGGTTCGGAAGGGGAATTGTTCAAATCGAGCTTTGATGGCGTGGCTTGAACCGCTCTGGCCAGACACGTTGAAGCGGTTGGAGCAAGGAGAGCGGCTCATTGAACTGCGGGCATGAAATTTTGCCCGGACTTAAAAATCGCAACGCCAACTTCGTCATCGAGTAAGCGCCATGAAACGAAATCAATTTCCGATCGGATTCGTTTTGGGCTTCGTGCTGGCATCGGCGGTTGCTCTGCCCACGGCAGCGCATGACGGCGCACACGCATCAGTCCACGACACCGTTGCGGGAATCATTCTCAGGATGCAGCGCGAGTTGAGCGGCGACCAACTCATCGCGTTGACAGTGCCCAAGGTGGAGGCATTCTTGACGGCGCAGGAGCGTGAGGTTCTCGCGCGTATTTGCGAACGTATCCTCTGCGCGGGCAAGAATGTGTCGCGAGCGCGAAGGACGGAACCATCTACATCATCTCCGTCTCGGGCACGAAACATTACGAGCAGGCGCAGCATGATTACACCGAGGTTGGGCTTACCAAGCTCTCAACCTACCAGGTCCTCGACATCCAGATTGCTGGAGACGGTCTTGTATATCGAGCGCATGATGTGGACGGCAAAGTGCGTGATGAGTTTGTGATTGAAAAATAGGCCGGTGCCTTCACGTTAGAATGTTGTCAGAATGAACTTCCGGAACGAACCCACCCCTGACCCCTCCCAGGAGGGGAACGGCTCTCGGACGCGCACTGGTCTGCTCCCCTCCTTGGAGGGGTCGGGGGTGGGTCTTCGTTGGCACTGCTTCGCGGTCGCCGCCTTCGCGCTTTGTCGTCTGATCGGCTTTGGCGCACCCGTTCAACCGGCGCCGGACAAACTGGTGGTGCTCACCTTCGACGACGCGGTGAAATCACATCGCACGTTCGTCGCGCCGCTTCTGAAAGAACTGGGTTTCGGCGCCA
>CAZNOE010000198.1:1630-9167 GCA_964574525.1 uncultured Bifidobacteriaceae bacterium | reverse complement strand
GACTTGTTTCGTTCGATGCGCGTCGTAAAGCTCGACGAATGGGGTGGCATCGCGATGGGCGATCCGGGATCGTGTGAGAACCAACTCCGAACACATTTGCTGAGCCCGCTCGGCGTGTCAGATGATCACTACTTCGGCTTCAATGGCAATTCCGCCGAGCCTGACGCGGAGTGCGAACGAATCCGCAGCCAGCTCGCATCCGAAGGTCCCATTGACTTATGCGTGCTCGGTTTGGGAATGAACGGCCATATCGCGATGAATGAACCCGCGCCGAGCTTGCGGCCTTTCGCTCACGTCGCGCGGCTGACGCGAGCGACACTCGCTCATCCGATGCTGGCGAGCGCAAAATCTTTTCCAACTCATGGCCTCACGCTCGGGATGGCGGAGATTCTGGCGGCGCGCGAGATCCTCTTGCTCGTGAGTGGCGCGGGCAAACGCGAACCGCTGCGAAATCTTCTGCGGCGCGAGACCACAACCGAATTTCCTGCATCCTTCCTGTGGCTGCATCCGAACTGGACCTTGCTCTGCGACCGCGCAGCGGCCGAGGGGCTCAACTTGCAAGCGTGAGCAGATCAAGCCAAGCCATCGGCATTGACATCGGTGGAACGAAAACAGCCGTCGCCGTGGTGGATGCATCGGGCTCTGTCCGCGCACGCGCGGATTTCGAGACGGACTCCGAACGCGGTTTCTCGACTTGTCTGGCCGAACTTGTGGAGTCCATTCGCGGAGCCTTGAACGAAGTGGGCTGGACGGCGGAGTCACTTTCCGGCATCGGAATTGGCTGCACCGGCCCGGTGAATCCGAGGCGCGGCACGATCCATAATCCTTACACGCTGCCCGGTTGGGATGGTGCCGACATTGTGACGCCGCTGCGTGACGCATTTCATGTCCCGGTTCGCCTGGAGAACGATGCGGATGCTGCCGCAGTCGGCGAGTTTTGTTTCGGCGCGGGACGCGGCGCGAGTCCGCTCTTGATGGTGACACTCGGCACGGGCGTCGGCGGTGCGGTTCTCGTGAATGGACAAATCTATCGCGGCGTGAACGGAGAGCACCCGGAACTTGGCCACATTCCCATCCTGCCCGACGGCCCGGAATGCTACTGCGGCGCGCGTGGTTGCTGGGAATCTCTGGCTTCGGGCACCGCAATAGCAGCGGCAGGTAAACAGATTGGCTTCGCGGACAGCCGCGTTGTGTTTGCCGCCACACTCGGCGATGCGCGAGCCGCCGCCATCGTGGAGCATGCGGTGAATGCAACCGCCACCGCCGCATGGACGTTGCTGCACACTTTCCTGCCACGGCGGATCATCCTCGGAGGCGGCATCGGCGAGGAACACTTCGCCATTTTCGCCGCCCCCATCCGTCAGCAAATCTCTCGCGCGACACAAATCCCGAAGGACGGTGTCGAAATTGTGAAGGCAGAACTCGGAAACGACGCCGGCGTCATCGGCGCCGCGTATCTCGCTTTTCAAAGATCCAGCGCTTAGTGAAAATCCCGTGAACACGCTGACGCGTGAAGCGCGATTTGCCCGGTTACTTGCAACAATTGAAATGAAACCTGTGCGCAATGCGCCATCGAATTAACAACTCCAGTTTGACAACGACCATTACAGCACGGAAAATGTCGCCATGAATGTAAGCCTGCCATCCTCACTTGAAGAATTCATTCGCCGCAAAGTGGCCGCCGGCGAATTTGCGTCGGCGGACGAGGTCGTGTGCGAAGGGGTACGGCTGCTCCAACACCACGAGGTATGGAAAACTGACGTCCGTCACAAGATTGACGTGGGCTGGGAACAGGCGAAGTCCGGCCAACTCCGCGCGCCTGAGCAAGTGCGCAACAATCTCGCCGCCCGCAAGGAAGCTTGGAATCGCTCGTCGGGCCAATGAAGTCCTATCGCCTCACGCCTGCGGCGGAGGACGACCTGTTTGAAATTTGGCTCTACATTGCGCCTGACAATCGGGTTGCTGCCGACCAGCTCGAGGCCGACATCTTGAAGGCTTGCCAAAAACTGGCGGACCGACCGGACTTGGGGCATTTCAGGCAGGACCTGACTGACAAGGCCGTACGTTTCTTCCTGGTGCGCGACAATTACCTGATCGTCTACAATCCAGTCAGCGCACCGCTGGAAGTGTTGCGGGTGCTCCATGGAGCGCGCGATGCGGCTGCCGAGTTGGAGCGGTAACCTGTCTTCTGCCGTCTCACGAAATCTCGAATCAGTTCATTTGGTTGGCGTGCTTGAGACTTGCCTCGCTGGTTTTCGCCGCCGGCACCAAATGGAGACTGCTGGTTCAAAGGCAAGAGCTAACGTGCTAAGACGCTTACGAAATGAACGCCTGAATCCGTGTCCCTCGCTCACAGTTCCCAGCCCTTGCGATACTCGTAATGCAGGTAACGGTTCGCGTCGGCGTCGTTGGTCACTTTGAGGTTCGCGCTGTCCCAGTAAAGTTTGTCGCCGCCGTTGCGCACACACACCATTCCGAGCAACACCGCCTCCGTCAATGGACCGGCGAAGTCGAAGTTCGAGCGGGTTGGCGAACCGGTGCGGCAGGCGAGCAACCATTCTTTGTGGTGGCCGACGGAGCGCGGCAGCGATTTCGGTGGTCGCTGGTATTCCTTGTTGCGCGACTCGGGAATGAGGCGCGGTTTCTCGCCGCCCCAGCCTTCGACCAGCATCTTGCCCTTGTCGCCGACAAAGATGACGCCATCTTCGCGATTTAATTCGCGCTCATCGTCCAACTCCTGCGGACGCGGCGGCATGATGCCACCGTCATACCAGTGCAATTTGACCGCCGGGAGTTCGCCGCGGGCAGGGAACTCGAAGTGCACCACGTTCGCGAGGGGGACGGATTCCCGAAACACGGGCGTGGAGCTGGCGTCAAGGCTCGACGGTGCGCCCAGCCGGAGCGCTGAGAAAACGGGCGCGAGATTATGGATGCCCATGTCACCGAGCCCGCCGGAACCGAAATCCCACCAGCCGCGCCATTTGAAGGGAACGTAGGCGGGATGATACGGACGCAGCGGCGCCGGCCCCAACCACAAGTCCCAATCCAACGTGGCCGGCACGGGCGGCGTATCGCTCGGTCGCTCGATGCCTTGCGGCCACCAGCCGGGAAGTTTGCCGCGATGGGTCGGCCGGTCCGACCAGACATGCACCTCGCGCACCGGTCCGATGCAGCCGTCCGCGAGCCACTCGTTGATGAAACGGTTGCCCTCGAAGGCCATGCCCTGATTTCCCATCTGCGTGGCCACCTTCGTTTCGCGCGCGGCGAGAGTGATGGCGCGCGCTTCCTTTACGGTTCGCGTGAGCGGCTTCTCGCAATAAACGTGTTTGCCGAGTTTGAGCGCCATCATGGTGGCCGGGGCATGATTGTGGTCCGGTATGCTGATCACGACGGCGTCCAGGGATTTCTCGCCTTCCAATAGCTTGCGATAATCGCGGTAGCGCTTCGCGGCGGGAAACTTCCCGCCGGCGCCGTTGAGATTGGTTTCATTCACATCGCACAACGCGACCACGTTGACTTCTTCTGCACCGGTGATGTCATTGATGTTATCGCCGCCGCGGCCGGTAACGCCGATGAAGGCGATGTTCAACTTGTCGTTGGGTGAAAGCCGCCGGCGATCACCAGGCGCTTCAGCGCTCGCGACCAGCGCGGGTGCAAGCGCAAGGGTGGAGACAGCTTTGGTAGAGTCGGCCAGAAAGCGGCGGCGTGTGATGGAAGGGAATTTGGTTGCCATAATGATAAGGATCAATGTGGGTTCGAAACTTTTGGCGCTTCAACGGTCCGGGATCTTGGGCACGATGTCGGTCTGAAGCGCGGGGCTGGAGGCGCGGCTGATGGCTTCGGGCAGACCCAATTCGCGGCGGACGATATTTGTGCCTTGGACAATGGCGACGGTCTTGAAGAAGGCGATGTCGCGATTGCACCCCTGCCGGCCAAATCCGCAATCGCTCGATACGATCAACTGTTCGGGCGCGATATATTTCAAGGCATGGCGGATGGAGGCGGCTACCTCTTCGGCGCTTTCCACTTGAAGCCGGCGGTGGCTCACAACGCCGACACAGATTTTCTTGTTCAACTTGCCCTTGAGCGGTTCGAACAATTCAATCTCGCGCATGTTGCGGTCCTTGGTTTCAAGCGTCCACACGTCGCCGCGGCAGGCTTCGAGATAAAGGTGAAAGGATTCGCGATAGCTGTCGTTCTCGATGACGCGCTGCATGTTCGGGTTGCCCCAGCAGGTGTGAATCCAAATCTCCACATCTTCCAGGCCCTTCACCTCGCGGTTGTAACACTCGATCATAAACTTCACGTTGTCGTGGTCGCGGCCATAAGTGTTCGCCCAGAAATGAAGCGTGGGCTCCTCGATCTGGATGCATTTGCAACCGGCGTCGCGCAGAGCGAGAAGTTCCTTGTTCATCGCCACGGCCATGTCCCAGATGACTTCGCGTTGATCCTTATATTTGGCAGTATGGAGATCGAGGAACAGGCCCATGACCTGCGAACAACACGTGCCGAAGCGAACGGGCTTGGAGGTCTTGGCCTGGGCCAGTCGCCAGATTTTTGGGTAATCGAGCGGCCGGTGCTCGACCTTGTCCACGACGCGCGGCCAGCGCCAGCCGGTGTAGATTTCGTTGAGCAATGTGCCGGGCGGATAACGCAACCACGGCGAGCGGGTTTCCTCGGATTGAAGATAATCGCCCGCGAAACCGGCCCAACGCTGCAACGGGTAGTGATGCCACGAGCGGCCCGCCATGTCGTCGTCGCAATGCAGGTCGCCGTGCGTGAGGATGTCGAGACCGGCGCGGTCCTGGTCGCTGATGACCGTGGCGAGTGCGTCCTGAAATTTCTCACGGAAGCGGACGTCCATCATACAGGTATCGAGCGGGCGTCCCCACGTGCTGACGTCGAACCAATGTGGGCGCGGCCAGGACCCGGTGATGGTGCAGGGAAGAACGGTATTGGCGGTGATGGTGAGCATGGCGGATGGTTAGCTGGCGGTGGAGAAAATGGCAAGTGTTTGGAGCTTCGTGGTCTTGGTTTATGCGGATGGGGTCTTCACCCCATTGTGTGAACGCCCGCATATTCTTATAGTCACTCCAATGAAAACGCGCGCCGCTGGTCAACACATTCCGAAGGAATTAACTCAGACTGTACCACTACCTGACCGCGAACAGGTCCACGTGCCACCCGCCAGCCAAAAGCGCGGTCGGTTTCATCTTTCCAGTCCGTGAAATGTTTTCCCGTAGCCGAGAATTCCTTTACCCGAGCTTGTGCCGCGTCGCGATTCTGCTCAAGGGCGCAAGCTCCTCGACGTTCAGCACGGGTGGGTGAAGGCGTAAATCGAAAGGTGAAAATCGTAAATAGGGGGATAAGCCGCCGGCCTGTAAGAAGAATCCTTACCTACGGAGAGTGCTGCTTCTTATTCCCCGGTGCTGTCGCGTGGTGTATATACTGGGGAATTTTTTGCCGCCGAAGGTTGGAAGCCTTGTAGCGGTCTCCAAGCCGGTTGCGTTTTTCATCATGTGAGGACAAATCTTCACAGACTAAAGACAGTCGGGGCGATGGCCCGAGCGTTGCGCGGAGCATCTTTGATCGCGCTGATGGCTGCATTCCTGCAAAGCGCCTTGCACGCTCAGACCAACGGAGTCGTGCGCGAGGTTTACGCAAGCATCATTGGGACTTCCGTAGCCGACCTTACAAACAGCCCCCACTTTCCGAATAATCCTTCGTCTGTCGGGATTCTCTCAATGTTCGAGGCACCGTCTGAAGATGGAAATAATTACGGCCAGCGCCTGACGGCCTATGTCACTGCACCGGCTACAGGAAACTATGTCTTCTGGATCGCCAGCGACGATAATTCCGCGCTTTACCTTGGCACGAATGATCTGCCGGCGGGGAAGCGCATCATCGCCAGCGTGCCCGCTTGGACGAACCCTCGTGAGTGGACCGTGTACCCTGAACAGCAATCCGCACCGATCCCGTTGACCGCCGGCCGGCGTTACTACATTGAAGCGTTGATGAAGGAAGGCGAAGGCGGGGACAACCTCGCTGTGCGCTGGCAACTTCCCAACGGCACGATTGAAGAACCGATTCCCAACTCCCGCCTCCAGGTGTTCCGTCTCGCCAACCCGGACAGCTTCACCATGCGTCACGGCGGCAAGGCACGGGTCAACGTCACGGCAAACGACCTCGGCTTTGTGGGCAACGCTGTCGAAATCTTCACGCCTCCCTCCGCCGGCACGGCCGTCGTCAACAACGACGGCACGGTTCTCTACACCCACACCATCGGCCAGCCCACTAGCGATAGTTTCACCTATCGGCTGTCCGCGTTAAACGGCGTGCCGCCATCGGCCACGGCTGCCGTGACGATCAATTTCTCTTCGGCGCCCCGGTTCGATTCGGAGTTCGTGCGTCTTCCTCCACAAGCTCCGCGGACGATGTGGCAGTTACCGGATGCATTTCCGGGCGTGACGTTTGAGGCGCCCAACAGCATGTGTTCCGTCTCCGGTGATCGCCAGAAACTCTTTCTCGTTGAAAGTGCCGGCCGGGTCTGGCTGATTCCGGATGTGAGCGCCGTCCCGCCGCAGAAGGTGCTTTTTCTCGATATTACGGACCGGGTGTACTCCGACGGGTTTGAGCGCGGCGCCAAGGGAGTCGCGTGTCATCCAGGCTTCAGCACCAATGGTTTTATTTACGTGGCCTATGACGCCGTTGACACCACGGACAGGGTGCGATTGTCCCGCTTTACCCGTTCCACCATAAACCCGCAACAGGCCGATCCCTCATCGGAAGTCGTCCTCATCAACCAAGTGGACGAAGCCACCTATCACGACATTGACACCTGCCGGTTCGGCCCCGACGGCTATTTGTATGTCTCCCTCGGGGATGAGGGCGGACAAGATGAGAACTATCATAACGCCCAATTCATCGACAAGGACCTCTATTCCTGCATCATTCGGATTGATGTGGACAAGAAACCCGGCAACCTCGAACCCAACCCTCACCCCGGCATTCCTCGCGACCTCAGCGGAAAGGCCTACTTCTCTGTGCCCACCAACAACCCCTTCGTTGGGGCTACCAGTTTTAACAAACAACCTTTGACCAATGGGCCTGTCCGGACCGAGATGTACGTCGTTGGCCTCCGTAATCCATGGCAATTCAGTTTCGATCCCGGGACGGACAAGCTCTGGGTGGCCGATGTGGGGCGATCCGACCGCGAAGAGGTTTCCCTGCTGGGCCCGGGTGATAATGGCGGCTGGTCCTGGCGTGAAGGGACACTTCCCGGACCTCGTAGCGGTGAGACGATCCACGGCGCCACGGAGGCGGACGCGACATTGACGGATCCTGTGTTTGAGTACAGCCACGATCTCGATGGCTCGATCACGGGCGGGTTCGTGTACACGGGAACAAACTACCCCGGCCTCAACGGCCAGTATATCTTTGCTGATTACGTTTCCGGCAGCATCTGGACGATCAATCCCACCAACTTTGCCGGAACGCTTACACGCCTTACCGGAGGACAGAGCATCGTCGCATTCCT